>CAKOYE010000038.1 GCA_934130485.1 uncultured Bacilli bacterium | reverse complement strand
CTTACATACAAACTTATTAATTATTATTTTTTAGATGTAGCAAGTTTTACACCTAATCCAGTAATGCCTACAAGTGCAATAACACCTATTATTATATATAGATTGTTACCTGTATCTGCAGTTTTTGGATTTTCTACATTAAATTTTGTCGTAGTTGTTGAATTATTATTAACTACTGTTGTTGTAGTTTGATTGTTGTCTGTATTATTGTTTGTATTACTATTCAATTCTTCATATTCTTTAGAACCTGCTACATTTGCTTTATTTAGTGTTACAACAGGACGAACACCAATAGAACCACCAACGATTCCGACAATATTAGTATAAAATACCCCACCTAATATGTCCGTTGCATATATATTATCTCCAGCTATGGCATAGACATAGAATGAATTACTGCTTCTATTAGAATCAGCACTATCGTCAATAAATACAGAACTCATAGTATAATATCCTGAAATTGGAACAGATTTATCGGTACTATATGACTTTAACCAATCTGTATTTATTTTAGCTAATGATTTTAAACTTCCTTCTTCTGTGGTTAATGATTTATAATTTAATATATTTTTCTCAGATAAACTTAATTGTTCTATACTTGCAATCTCGTCTATTGTTATTAACCTTGCATTGATTGTTGATGTTAAACCCTTGTTATTATTTAAATTGTTAATAAAATTAGGTAAAAATTTTGTATCAACATATTTTTTTATATAACTATCCTCACTAACTGTTCCAGATAATTTACCTTTTGTTAAAGTTCCATCTACTTTTGAATATGCATTACAATAAAGTTTTTCACCATTGTAATCATTATCTGCTGAACAAAATGTATTATTTAAATTATTTCTACTACCATCATCGAATTTGCCAAAATATTCTTTATTCAAGCCAAAATCATTATCAAGCCATTTTAAATCCCAACTTTGATATTGAGTTCCATCTGTTTTTACAAAATAATCACTAAATAGCGTTAATTCGTTACTATCACTACCACTATAAGAAATAACATGCCATTTTGTTCCATCAACTAATGTTATACTATCACCAACATTGTAAATAGTATAATTTTCTTCTGCCTTAACATTATTAAAACCACTAAATAAGGTAAATAAAGCAAGACCACTCATTAAAACTTTCTTCATACTTAACCTCCATTCAAAAAAAATAGCAATTATTATTCGACATTTTTCTCATATATATGAAAAAAAAGAACAATATAAAAATAGTTTATTACTCACTCCTTACTACATCACTCCTATCTATCTTAATTACAGTATAACATAGTCATATAGGTAATGCAAGTACTATAGGTAACAAAAATATCTTATTTGAGATTATCATATTGCGTAAAATTTTATTTGGATGGTGATATTATTGATAAAAATTAATATTATTGAGTTACTTGCAAAAAAAAATAAAACAAAATACTGGTTATGTCAAAAAATGAATATGACATCACGTAATTTAAATAGAGTTATACGTGGTGAAACTAACTCAATTTCTTTTAAATATATTGAAGAATTTTGTGAATATTTAGACTGTACTCCTGGTGAATTAATTACTGTAGAAAAAAATGATTAAATTTTTGTTGAATTCATTATAAATAAGTGCTAATATATATGGCAAAAGGAGTTTACTATGAATAATGAGGATTTTAATTTTTGTAAAAGTTTTATTAATGAGGATATTTTCAATCAATATACTCGATTAAAAGATTATGAAAATAATGTACTGACTAATTTAAATAGGTTAGAAAAAAAGAATTATATTGATCTGATATTTTTACAAAATGTTTTGAAATTATTGGATTTTATTTCTGATGAAAGGAACACACTAAGAAGTAACAAAAAAACTTTATTATATAATATTTTAATATACAAATTAAGATTGTTATTTAATATTTCAAATAAGGATAAGAATTTAGAGGATTCTTTCTCAATTCAAAAAGAAATCAACGACGTTGAGTATAATTGTTTAAATAAATTTCAAAAAGTTTTAAAAGAATCTATAAATATTAATAATTATTTTGTTTTATCAGAAACATTTTTATATTTCAGTACATTGTTATCTATAAAATTAAATGTTGATAATTATTGCAAACAATGCCTTACAATAAACGATTGCAATTCTTTAAATATTAACGCAATCATTTATAATGATTTTGACATTATTAGTACTAGAGTAAATATTAATAAAGTTAAAAATTTAATTTTTAGTTTAAACAAAAATAATCAAGAATAATCTTGACTATTTTTTTATAATTAAATTATTGTCCTCAACATCGAATGTAACTGTTGAATCAAATTTTATATTACCACTAATTATTTCATTAGCAAGTATTGTTTCAATATTTCTAGATACAAATCTTTTAATAGGTCTTGCACCATATCTAGAATCATAAGCTGAATCAACAATATATTTTTTAGCTTTATCAGTTAAGTTCAATTTAATTTTCTTATCACTTAAACGTTTCTCAATATCACTTATAATTTTATCTAAAATATCATATATTACATCTTGTTTTAAAGAATTAAATACAATTATTTCATCGATACGATTAATAAATTCTGGCTTGAATGTATGTCTTAGTTCATTCATTACTAATTCGCCTGAATTTTCTTTATTTTCTAGAATATATTCACTTCCTAAATTAGATGTCATAATTATAATTGTATTTTTAAAATCAACTGTTCTACCTTGTGAATCGGTAATACGACCATCATCTAAAATCTGAAGTAAAATATTAAATACATCTTTATGGGCTTTCTCTATTTCATCAAATAAAACTATACAATAAGGATTTCTTCTAACTGCTTCTGTTAGTTGTCCTCCCTCGTCATATCCTACATATCCAGGAGGTGCACCAACTAGTCTAGAAACTGAATGACTTTCCATATATTCGCTCATATCAATACGAACCATATGTCTTTCATCATCAAAAAGTTCATATGCTAAAGTTTTAGCAACCTCGGTTTTACCTACACCAGTTGGTCCTAAGAATATAAATGAACCGATTGGACGATTTGGATCCTTTATACCTGCACGAGCACGAATAATGGCTTCACTAACAAGTTTTAAAGCTTCATCTTGTCCCTTAACTCTTTTTTTCATATTTTCTTCTAAATGCAGTAATTTTTCTCTTTCGCTACCAACTAATTTACTAATTGGAATATTAGTCCATTTAGATATAATTGCCGCAATACTTTCATCATCAACAGTATCACTTAATATATCAGAGCGATCACTTTTACGAAGATCTTCTAATTCGTTTTCCAATTTAGGAATTACACCATGTCTTAATTTTGCAGCAGTTTCTAAATCATAGTTATTTTCTGCTTGTTCAAGTTTAAATCTTGATGATTCTATTTCTTCTTTCTTTTTACTTATTTGATCGTTTATTTTCTTTTCTTCTTCCCAATCTTTTCTTAAAACTTGTTCTTTTGCTTTCAAGTCTTTTAATTCATTATCAATTTCCTGTAAACGATTTTTAGAAATATCATCACGTTCTTTTTTTAAAGCTTCTTTTTCAACTTCTAAACGCATAATTTTTCTTGTTAAAGTATCAAGTGGTACTGGAACTGAGTCCATTTGAACCTTTATTGTTGCACATGCTTCATCAACTAAATCAATTGCTTTATCTGGTAAAAAACGACTTGTTATATATCTATCAGATAATGTTGCTGCAGCTACTAATGCACTATCTTTAATATTGACACCGTGATAAACTTCAAAACGTTGTTTCAAACCACGTAATATAGTTATAGTATCTAATACGGTTGGTTCACTAACTTGTACTTTTTGAAAACGTCTTTCTAGTGCACCATCTTTTTCAATATATTTACGATATTCATTTAATGTTGTAGCACCAATACAATGTATTTCACCACGTGCTAACATTGGTTTTAACATATTACCTGCGTCCATTGCTCCTTCTAGAGCACCAGCGCCTACAATCATATGAATTTCATCAATAAACATGATAATTTCACCATCTGATTCCTTAACTTTCTTTAAAACTGCTTTTAATCTATCTTCAAATTCACCACGATATTTAGCTCCAGCTATTAAAGCACCCATATCTAATTCCCAAATAGTTTTATTCTTCAAACTAGCTGGTACATCGCCCTTTATTATTCTTTGAGCAAGTCCTTCTACGATTGCTGTCTTACCAACACCTGGTTCACCGATTAAAACCGGATTATTTTTTGTTTTTCTAGATAAAATTCGAGTAATACTACGTATTTCTTCATCACGACCAATTACAGGATCAACTTTACCATCTTTAACACTATCAGTAATGTTTCTACCATATTTAGTCAATACATCTTCTAAATTTTCTTGATAAGGATTTTGTCCATTCATAAGTATTCCTCCTTTTCTCTACTCAAAAAGTGAATGGTATCTCCATTCACTATTAATTATATCACATTTTTAGCACTTGTCAAGCACGAGTGCTAATTATTTTATTAGTTTTTTAAAATTATCAATTTTTTTTTCTGTTGTATTCAATTCTTCCGCAATCATATTTGCATTAAATCTAATCCATCTATTAATAGCCTCATTGTTGTCTTGAACAGCTAATTCCTTTATAAGCTCTCTATAACTTTCTCTATACAACAAATATTTTCTTGAAAAATAGAATGCTGGTTCTTTAAACTGTAAATTATATTTTTTATTAGTTTGTTTCCACAACTCGCCATATTGTAATAATCTTGCTGTTCTTGTATTACCGTCATTAAATGGTTGTGATACTGCTAACCATCCATGAATTAAAATGGGTTTTACAAATAAATTATAATCTTGATTGTCATTAGAATTTATGTAATTGCACAAATTTTCCATATCGTAGATAACGTCCTTTGATGGAACTGGCATATATTCAACTACTTTTTTTCCTTCTGAGTCAAAATGACCTACCCAAGTATTATCATCACCAATTCTTTCTGGATTTCTAAAACCATGATTTTCTGGTTTATCTGCTTTTGTTCCTTCAATTACTTTTGAATGAAGAAAATTTAAATCTTTAACTTTTATAGGTTCTTCATCCGAAAAAATTTTTTCTAGAACTTTAATTGAAGTATTTTTATTAGTTAAATTATATGCAGTTATCATAAAACTATCTTCATTATCTAAATTTTGATTATCTATAAGTTCTTGAGCCCTCATTGTTCTTAAATATGTAGTTAATTGTTTTGTAGTTAAATTACCTATTTTTCCTACATATTCAGTATAACTATCTAAAACTCCTTCTAAGATACCTGATGTACTTCCTAAAATTTTTAAATCTCTTATTTTCATTCTTATCCCCTCTTTTTTTGTGTATATTATACACACTTTTTTATGTTTGTCAAGAAAAAATGGGTTTATTTTGAAAATACACTAATATTTTTATAAAAATCATTATTATATTTGAATTTTAGATTTAAAGTAATTTTATAAAATCTTTATACAAATTATTGATTAGTATATTTTTTTAATATATACTGATTTTTTTCCTTATTTAAATATTTATCTAATTCCTCATTATCTAATATTGAATTTTTTATTTGTTCTGCTTCTATAGCCCATCTAATATCATCATCACAGTATATTTGTTGCATACCATATAAAATATCGCAATCAAATTGATAGTTATTTTCAGCAATTGTTTTAATTTTTAAAACATTTCTTACAAAGGATTCTGCTCCAATTTCAAACGTTTTAAATTCAAGAAATTCACCATCTTCTTTTAATCCTCCTGGATTATTTTGATATACACATCTATCTGACATTCCCCACGATGTTTCTAATCTATGAATAGCAAGTAAAGTGGCAAGTTCATCCTTATCCTCTACCTTATAAATTCCCTCTGCTATATCAATTATATATTTTTCTTTTTCTTCTGAGGTTTTACCAGTAACGATTGGAGTTTTGTCAATAGAGGCATCACTATAAAATTCATCCTTTACCTTTAAAAGTAATGATAATTCTATATTATTTGAATTATTTATTTCATCATAGTTGCTTAAATATATCTGTTTTACTCTATCATAATCCATAAAGTACATATTAGAGTATTCTTCAATAATATCAAATTCATTATTTAATTTATGTTCTACTTTTTCATAATCTTGGTAATCAATTTTAATTTTTCCAAAATCAGAATTAAAGTTTGTTAACAAAAAAGATTCTGTTTGACTATTATTATGGTTATTTTTATTTAGTTTTATATCATCAAATTTAAAGATTACTTTATTGTTATCAGTATAATTTATAGATGCTATTATCCCTAAAGAAATTGATGATGCAATAACGAATTTTATGGCATTATTAGATTTATGTTTATCTTTTTTTAATACAAATCCATTTGCAATTTTTTGATATACTAAATTTTTATTTATAGCTGTTTTTAAACTTTTTAATTCTGGATTTTGTTTAATTATTGAGTAATCACTTACATAAACATAAATATTATTTTCTATTTTGAACTTAATCAAATCATTTTTTTTACTTTTTCTAATACCATTAATATTGTATTTTAATAATTCTTTCAATTTCTTTTTTACCAAATAATTTCCACGATAATAATTTTTAGGATGATTTTGCCATTTATTATTGACATATTCTTGTATAATAAGGTATATTTCTCCTAATTCTTGTCCTATTAAAATTCTTGTATTAAATTTTGCAATTTTTTCCATATTTTCACCACCAAATCAAAAAAAATATTATCACGTATTTTTCATAATAATATTTTTTACTTTTTATGTCAATCATATTTGCACATAATTAAGTTTTTTCTGTATGAATTGACTATTTTTTTATCATTAAAGGATATTTTCTTCTAACTCTAACTAGCATTATACCCATTAAATAAGTAATTATTAATAAAGTATATTCTAATGCTTTATTATTTGTTAATAAAGCTATACTTGAAGCAAATGCGCCTAGTCCAATAGCTATACAATATAGTATTATCAAAATTATCTTTTTTATATTAATTTTCATAAAAATTCCCCCTTTTTCAATGAAAATTACACTATAATACTATATCTTATTTCATTTGTCAAGAAAAAATTTATGTTTTTTGTGTATTTTGTGACACAAAAAGACTATATCAATAGTCTTATATAAGTTCAAATCTTTTCTTAATTGTGTCACTACCTAATATTTTCATAATTTGATATAGATCAGGAGTCATTGATTTTGTAGTCAAAGCAACTCTTAAAACATTACTAATATCAGCTATATTACCTTTATAATTATCTGGATTTTGCTTATATTCTTTCATATTAGAAGCATATTCTAATTTTTCTGCCATTTCTTTCATCTTATTAAACCAAGCATCAGAATCACTATCCACATAATATTCATTAATATAAGTAGTAAGTATTTTTCTAATTTCTTCCTTATCAGTTATTTTTTGAAATTCATAATTTTTTTCATTTTTATCAAATAATTCATCATACATATACCAAATTTGATTTTTTATATCAGAATAACAAGAATAATCTTTTCTAGGTTTTGCTTGTTCTCTTTCAATATTAAAAATTGAGATTGATTTTTCTTTATATTTTTCTAGTAATTCCTTAAATTCTAAGTCAAATTCACATGACCAATTATATACTCTATCATATATTTCTTTTGCACTTAATTTAGATAAGTAATTTTTAGATATATTAAGTAATTTTTCTAGGTCAAATAAAGCTCCACTACTAGAACTCATTTTTTTGAATTCCATTTTAAATTCACTTAAATCTTTATCTTTATTATGTTCCATCCATTCTTCAAAATTTGAATTTGCGATTGTAGCTAAATAAAGAATAACAGCTTCTTTTGGAATTCCTCTTTCGTGATAATATGATACTGCTGCTTCTGGATCTTTTCTTTTTGACAATTTTCTTTTATTACCATTTTCTTCTTTAGTTAAAGGAGCTAAGTGAGCATATTTAGGGACTTTAAAATTAAACATTCTAAATAATTGTGTATGAATAGGAATACTTGATAACCATTCATCTCCTCTAATAACATGAGTAGTACGCATTAAATGATCATCAACTAAATGAGCAAAATGATAAGTTGGAAGTCCGTCTCCTTTAATAATAACAATATCTAAATCATTTTCAGGTAATTCCATACTACCTTTAATACAATCTGTAAACTTAAATTTATTATCAAAATGTCCTGGTGATTTAAGACGAATTACATATTTTTCACCATTTTTTATTTTTTCTAAAGCTTCCTCAATACTTAAATTTCTACATCTTGTATATCTTCCATAATATCCAATACGACTTTTATATTTTTCTTGTTTTTGTCTTATTTCATTTAAATCATCTTCTGTACAAAAACAAGGATAAGCCATATCATTTTCGATTAAATATTTAGCAAATGCCCAATAGATTTCTTTTCTTTCTGATTGAATATATGGTCCATATTCACCATTCCACTCAGTTTCTGATATCATTCCTTCATCAAATTTAATATTAAAATCTTTCAAGTCTTTTATTATTAAATTAACACCATTGTCAATGCTTCTTTTTTGATCAGTATCTTCTATTCTTAAATAAAACACTCCATTTGTTTGACTAGCCATTTTACTTGCGATAAATGATGCATATAAGGCTCCCATATGTACAAAACCTGTTGGACTTGGTGCATATCTAGTTACTATTGCTCCATCGCTTAAATTTCTTTCAGGATACATTTTTTCATAATCTTCTATTGTTTTTGTAACTCCTGGTAGTAGGAGATTTGCAAATTCTTTTCTATCCATAAAAACACCTCTTTTAATATTATACACTATAATTTTGTTTTTTTATAATAAAAACAACAAATTAATGTTGTTTTGTAGAACAAATAAATTATTGTACTGTTGCAAATTTATTTAATTCATTTTGAATTAAACATTCACTTACAATAGCTAATCCAAAAATACTAAGGATTAAATATAAAGTTGAGTTATCTGAACAATTTTGCATTCCCTTATTAACCTCAGCTTGATATATTGTTTTACCCATTTTGTAATTCCAATAAATCATATAAAGACCACAAGTCAACAAAGAAAATAAAATTGCTTTACCACCAGAAATACTATTGTCGCCACTAACTGTTCTAGCGTCACTATTCATATTAAAAAACCAAACTAGTCCATAAATTCCAAATGTAACGATAGATAAAATTATACACATAGCAATATTTCTCTCTTTAATCATAAACTACACTCCTCTCTAATATAATAATAGCATAGTAATATATTTTATACAATATAATATATGCA
>CAKOYE010000037.1 GCA_934130485.1 uncultured Bacilli bacterium | reverse complement strand
TCATTTAAAACTTTTGTTAAGTAAGATCCTATATTACCATATCCAATAACTAAAACTTTACTTTTATTTATTGTAATATCGGTATTAGTAATAATATCAGATATAATTCCTTCAACAGTAATAATTGAATTTTCCTTTATGACTGATTCATCATTCATTAAAAAATTTATATTTTTTTTACAATACTTCATCATTTCTTCTAAACAATTAGTTTTTATTCCTGAAAAAATTAAACAATTTTCTTTAACGTCTTTTAAAAGATCAGCTTCTACTTTAAACTTTTTCTCACCTTTAATAATAAAATCATTTCCTACTCCACTTATAGGAAACAAAATCAAATCATATTTTTTGATATTAATATCATCATAATTTATAGAACTAGTACCAGCAAACTCATTTATGTAGCCTACCATATCAACATTATAATTCTTATTTTTAAAATCACGTATTATTTCATAATAACGTTTATCTCCACCTAAAATTAAACAATTCATATATCCCCCTAAAACATTCACAATATACTATATGAAAAAAATTAAAATTTGTACACGTAACTTATCAAAATATTTATCATATATTAAACTGTGGAGGTAATATATGTGTGGTTTTACAGGATGGTATAATCCTAAAGAAAATTTATTAAAGAAAAAAAAGATAATAAAAAAAATGAATAAAACTTTAAAATATCGCGGACCAGATCAAACGGGATATTATTATGATAAAAATTTACTATTAGGTCATCAAAGATTATCTATTATAGATTTAAAAAATGGCAAACAACCTATGAATTATAAAAATTATACAATTGTTTATAATGGTGAGATATATAATACTTGTGAATTACGTAACGATTTAATAGAAAAAGGTTATGTTTTCTTAACTAATAGTGATACAGAGGTTATTTTGAAAGGTTATGTTCAATATAAAGAAAAAATACTAGATAAATTAGAAGGTATATTTGCTTTTATGATATATGATGGATCGAGTATTTTTATAGGTAGAGATAGATTTGGTGTAAAACCTATTTTTTATACAAAAGTAAACGATAATTTTCTATTTGCATCAGAAATAAAAGCACTACTTAAAAATGATTTAGTGAAACCTATAATAGATAAAAATTCACTTCAAGAGTTATTAGCTTTAGGTCCATCTAAAACACCTGGAAGTGGAATATTTAAAAATATATATGAATTAAGACCAGCTCATTATTTAAAATATGAACAAAATAAAATAACTATAAAAAGATATTGGCAAGTTAAAGAGGAAGAATTTAATGATACTTTTGAAGAATGTACTAAAAATGTAAATAAACTACTAACAGACTCTATAAAAAGACAAATGGTTTCTGATGTTAAAATATGTACATTTTTAAGTGGTGGTATGGATAGTAGTATTATAAGTGCAGTATGCAGTAGAGAGTTAAATAATCTAAATACATTTTCAATTGATTATAAAGACAATCAAAAATATTTTAAATCAAATGAATTTCAAATATCAACTGACAAACAATTTATCGAACTTATGAGTGATACGTTTAAAACAAAGCATCATTATAAAATAATAAATCAAAAAAAATTAGCAAAAACACTTAAAGAAAGCGTTATTGCAAGAGATTATCCTGGTATGGCAGATATAGATTCATCTCTTTATTGGTTTAGTAAACAAATTAAAAAGAAATTTAAAGTTGCTCTATCGGGTGAATGTGCAGATGAAATTTTTGGTGGATATCCGTGGTTTTATAATGAAAAAATTAGAAATAGAAAATATTTTCCTTGGATAGATAGTATAGATGAAAGAAATAATTTATTAAATAAAGAATTAAAAGAAAAATTAAATTTAAAAAAATATATCGAACTTAAATATAAAGAAACATTAAAAGAAGTCCCTAAATGTAAAGATAAAAGTGAACAACAATATAAAAACTTATTTTATATAAATATGATATGGTTTATGCCAACATTACTTGAAAGAAAAGATAGAATGACAATGAGGGCGTCCCTAGAAGCAAGAGTACCATTTGCTGACACAAAATTAATAGAATATTTGTGGAATGTTCCTACCAATTATAAACTTTATAATGGAATAGAAAAAGGACTACTTAGAAAATCATTTGAAAATTTATTACCAAGTGAAATTACAAATCGAAAGAAAAATCCATATCCTAAAACTCATAATCCAAAATATACAAAAATTGTAAAAAATTTATTAAAAAAAGAATTAAAAAATAAAAAATCAATTCTTTATAAAATATTTGATAAAAATTCTTTAAATGCTTTAATAGATTCAAATGGTAGTTCATTTAAAAATCCATGGTTTGGTCAATTAATGACTGGTCCACAATTACTTGCTTATTTATACCAATTTAGTTATTGGGCAAGAAAATACAAAATAATACTTGATATTTAACCAAGTATTATTTATTTTTTATATTAACAAATTCCTTTTGAATACCATTCTTTCTTAATTCAATTTGCGAATCAACAAATGTTACTAAAAATTCATTTTCAGCCTTCCAATCATTTAAGGAAAAGTATATTTGTTGAAGCGAATTTGAATTAGCTATAATAACATTTTCTAATCTTAATTTATTAAAGTCAACATATCTAATAACCTCATCTAATGTAATATTATTAAGTTCATTATCATTAAAAAAATAATTATAATAGTAAAACTCAATTTTTTTAAAATACTTAAAATTTTCACTCTTTACTAACTCATCATAGTGATTATAGCTATTATCAAACATTATTGTTCTTTCTATTTTTCCACCAGTAAATAAGAACTTATTAGTAATTAAATCAAATCCTTCTTGTGTAAACTCTAATCTATTTATAATACTATCATTTAAATCATTATTAAAAATAAATTTTCGTAAATTCATATCGTGAAGTTTTCTTGATTTTATTAAATCAAAAGGTAAAAGATAATTTTTTATAAGTGATAATATGTATTTTTGAACCATTTCATAATCAGTTTTCCAAATTTCATTTTCTTTAACATAAAAACGACCCAAAACGACGTAATTTGTTTCATCACTAGTATCCTTATAAGTATTAAATTTTTGAAACTCATAAATTATAAAATATGTTCCCTCTATTTTTTGTAATTTAATTCTGCTTTTATTTTCATCAACATTATCATAATCTATAAAGTTTAAACTGTCTTTATTTAAATAATTTGACATAATCTATTACATTCCCATAATAATACAAATTACAAAAAAAGCAATTCCTAAAAAGGCAGTTAATCTAGTTATAAAAAGTTCGCCACCACGTTCTTTTCTATTAGCAAATAAACTGTCATTTCCACCAGAAATAACATTAGAAGCCCCTTCTGATTTACTACTTTGTAAAAGAACAATGGCAATAAGTAAAATTGATACTGTAATTAATAATATTTCCATAATATCTCCTCCTTAACTGTTAATAATTTATCATAAAAATTCAATAAAATCAAGTATAATACCTCTTACACATTATCTATTTTTTGGGGTTTATAATATAAATTGTATTTTCACTAAAAGATATAGAATTGATTATATCAATCATTTTTTCATATTTAAAATTATTTATCAAATCATAGTCATTATAGATTACTCTTCCATATTTAACTATATTACTCATAATTTTATTATTAATTCGATATATACTATCACTTGAAGTTAAAATAGTGCTTATAGAACATTTTTTCTTTCTTTCAAAATCTTCTTCTAAAACATTTTTGTTGCATAATTCACTATCTATTATATTTACTAATTTATCAGGATCACGAGTTTCCGCAAAAATATTTATAAGTAAATAATCGTCTATATTATTTATTTCTAAGCCAAGTTCTTCAAAAATTAGACCATCACGTTTTAAATTTTCAACTAATTTGGAAGTTATTCCTAACTTAATATCCAAATAATAAATAATATAGTTATTTATTTCATATAAATCATAACTTAAATCTTTAATATAAATTTTATATGATAGGGAAACTTTAGGAATACTTATATCCATTTCTATTTCTTGCTTTTTTGTAACTACTGATTTTTCTTCTTTATATTTTTTTACCTCTATTTTAGAAAATTTTTCAAAATTTTCACTTTTTTGATTTTCCTTTATAATATTTAAAGTTTCTATATAATCTACATTACCTGTTATTACAACAAACATATTACTTGGATGATAAAATGTATTATAACATTTATATAAATCTTCTTTTGTAATTGCGTAAATACTTTCATGAGTTCCAACAATTGGATATTTAATTGGATGATTATGAATTAAATTGTTTAAACTTCCTTCATACATTCTAAAAAATGGATCATCTTGATACATACTTCTTTCTTGGTCAATAATACCTTTTTCTTTTTCAACATTTTTATCGGTAAAATAAGGTTCTTGCACATAATCAAGTAAAAAGCATAGATTTTCTTTAAAATTTTTTAATCCAGAAAATAAATAAGTAGTTTTATCATAAGAAGTATTTGCGTTTGCATCTGCACCATTTTCTCCAAAAAAAGTAAAAGGATCAACACCATCTTTTTGTTCAAACATTTTATGTTCTAAAAAGTGTGCAACTCCATCTGGAACTCTTATTAATTTTTTTTCACCAATTGGCACAAATTCATTTGTAGTTGAACCAAACTTTGTTGAAAATGTAGCATATATATTATGTTTGTTTTTAATAGGAACAATATAAACTTCTAAGCCATTATCTAGTTGTTCACTGAATACCTCTAGATTCATTTTAACTAATTCTTGTCTTTTCATTCATATCGCCCCCCTCTAATAAATATATAGTATCTAAGTGTATTTTTTTAGAAAATTCAATAATCATATCTTTAGTAACACTATTAATTTTTTTAATACGCTCATCTATTGGATCATAACCTAAATATTCATTAACTACATAACTATTAATTATTGAATTAGGTGAATCTAATATAGCTTCACTACTATTCAAATAAGTAGTAATAGCTTTTTTTATATCTTCATCAGTAAAATCACCTAGTGACATATTTTTAATTTCCTTTTTTATTAAATTAACAGCTTTACGATAAGCATCCTTATCTATACCAGATGTTACTAAAAGTAAATTAGAAACTGGTTTAAATGATGAAGAAACATAGTAACATAAACTGTTTTTTTCTCTTACTGATTTAAATAATTTTGAGTCAGGTCCTCCACCTAAAATAAATGAATAAACATAAGAAACATATTGCTTTTCAAATAAACTTGTATCATTAGATTTAAAACCTAGGTAAAGTTTGCTTTGACTAATATCTTTTTCTTCTTTTATTGTTTTTGGTCTTGATCTAAATTTTTTATGTTCAATAAAATGTGTTCCGACTGGTTTTTTAATTGTATTAATAGTAAACTTATCACTAAATATATTTTTTATTTCATTAGCGTTTACATCACCTATTACAAAAATATCTACTATATCTTTTTTTAACATTTTCTGATAAGCCTTATAAAGGTCTGCTTCATCAATTTTTTCTAAATCTTTAATATATCCATTAGGATCAAATGAATAATTTGCAGTTTTATCCATTTCATAAAGAAGTCTATTTAAAGCATAATTATTAGGATTTTCTGTTTCTGATTCAATTACATTTTTAAGAACATTTTTTACTAAATTAAAGTTAAAACTATCAAACTTTTTATTTTGGGCATTAGGATTAAATAAAATTTCAAATAAAAAATCAAAATAAGCTTCTAAATCAGATGCATCAGTGTATTTTGGATTTAAAAAATCTGCTTCAAAAGATAATATAGAAAAATTACCAGATATTACACCTCTAGAACCATAATTCAAATTATAAAGTTTCTCACTTTTAATATTTAATAATCTTTCAGTCGGATAATTTTTAGTACTATTAACTAAAATTAAACGCAACATATTTCTAATTGTTATTTCTTCTTTTACTAATTTACTTTTAAACTTAATATTAACATTTATTGTTTTAAAATTATCATTTTTTATAATATGAAGGTTAAATGCTCCCATATTATAATTTGTATAGTTCATTTAATTACTCCTTTCTATAGTTATTAATTTTATCTAATATAATTTGTTTTGTTTTTGTATCTGCGAATGAATAAATTATAGAATTTTTATTTATTTCTAATAAATCATCTAAATCAAAATTGAAATTTTTAATAAGTAAGTCATATTCACTAGATAATGTTACATTAGAAACTGTTCTATTATCAGTATTTATACTAATTAAAGTATTCATAGAAAATAATTTTTTTATTGGATGATTTATTATATTATCTACAACATTTGTTTGAATATTACTAGTTGGACAAATTTCAAGCATAATATTTTTATCTTTTATTTTTTCTAAGGTGTCCATATTTTCTAATACTCTAATTCCATGACCAATTCTTCTAGCACCAAATTTAATGGCAGATTCTATACTGCTTACTCCATCAGCTTCTCCTGCATGAATTGTAAATGGTATATTTAATTTATTAGCATAGTTAAATAATTCTTCATAATCAGAAGTTTTAAATAAACCCTCAGCACCAGCTAAGTCGATTGCAACTACTCTCTTTTTTAAATATTTGTGCGCTAAATCAATAACGCTTTTGTTATTTTCTAAAGTATCTCCACGCATCATACATAAAATTAAATTAATTATAACTTTTTCACTTTTTATTCCTTCTAAAACACTATTAATAACCTCATCTGGACTTAAAATACTTGTATGTTTTAAAGGAGCAAATCTGACTTCTGCATAAATAACATTGTCATCCTCTAATGATTTTACAAACTCACTTGTTAGTAATTTTATGTCATCATATTTCTGCATAGCTTTTACTGGTAAATCAAATTTCGTTAAATAATCATTTAGGTCAAGACATTTTTCCTGAGCTATCATATTTTCTTTAAGAAAATTTTTAGGCATATTTAAAATTTTTGATACAGTATCAATATTTAAAGAACCATCTAGGTGGACATGTAGTTCTACTTTAGGAATACTTTTTGTATTTATCATAAATTAATTGCCGCCTCTAATGCTACTTCCATCATTTTAGTAAAAGAATTTTGTCTTTCAGTAGAAGTTGTTTTTTCACCTGTTATAAAATTATCAGATATAGTAAGTAAGCAAGCTGCATTTTTAGATAACACATTAGCGTTATGAAATAAAGCAAATGATTCCATTTCACAAGCCATACATTTATAATTTTTATATAATTCACGAAAATTATCATTTTCCTTATAGAAAACATCACTACTATGAATTACACAAGGATTTACCTTTATTTTTAGTTTTTCTGATGCTTCTTTAATCTTTTCATTTAAAAAATTACTAGAATATAATATCTTTTTAGCGCAATTATTTTGTGTTAAGGCAAAGCTTGATTCAGAATAACTAGAAGTAGCAAGTACTATATCATAAAGTTTTAGGAAATCTGTATATGCTCCTGCAGAACCAACTCTTATAATATTTTCTACATCATAAAATTTATATAATTCATAGGAATATATTCCTATACTAGGCATACCCATTCCTGATGCCATAACTGTAATTCTTACTCCCTTATAATATCCTGTATAAGCATATATATTTCTAACTTTGCTAACTAACTTATAATTTTCTAAGTAATTTTCAGCTATATATTTTGCTCTTAAAGGATCTCCTGGCATAATAACTGTTTTTGCAATTTCTTCTTTTCTTGCTTCAATATGTGGTGTCATATAAATCCCTCTTTCTATCTACATATATATTATACCAAAAAAATAGGGAAATCTATATAGTAATACATTAATATAATTTACAAAGAAATAACTTTTATACAAAATACAAAAAAAGAACATTATAGTTCTTCTAAATTTTCAGAAATTATAAACCTTGGTCTTGATTTTGTTTCACCATAAATTTTTCCGATATATTCACCAATAATACCTATACTTATCATCTGCAAACCACCAATAAACCATATTGATATAGATAAAAATGTCCATCCATCAACCACATTACCAGTTAATTTTCTTATTAACGAATAAAGCATTATAACAATACTTATAAAAAGTATCAAAAAACCTGTTATACAAATCAATCTAAGTGGTTTTATACTAAATGAAGTTATACCATCAAGTGTAAAATTTATCATTTTTTTCAAAGGATATTTTGATTTTCCAGCAAATCTCTTATTTCGATCATAATAAACAATACTAGATTTAAATCCTATTAACGGTATTATTCCGCGTAAAAACAAATTAACTTCCTTGAAATGTTCTAATTCATCAAGAACTTTTTTTGATGTTAATCTATAATCAGCGTGATTATAAATGCAATCTACTCCTAAAAAAAGCATAAATTTATAAAATAGTTTAGCTGAATTTCTTTTAAAAAAAGTATCATTTTTTCGATTTTTTCTAACACCATATACAATCTCATTACCATTATTATACTCATTAATCATACTATCTATTGCATTTATATCATCTTGTAAATCAGCATCCATACTAATAACTATATCCGCATATTTTTTTGCTGTCATAAGACCTGCTAATAATGCATTTTGATGACCCATATTTTTTGATAAAGATATACCTGTAAAATTTTTATCTTTAATGTTTATTTTTTTTATTAAATTCCAAGTATTATCAGATGAGCCATCATTTACATATAAAACTTTACTATTTTTAGAAATTAATTTTTTTTCAATCAAACTATTTAGCTTTTGTTTTAATTTATTTGTTGTTTCCATCAAAACTTCCTCTTCATTATAACAAGGAACAACAACATACAATACGGGTTGTTTTAACATAGCACTTCTTCTTTCTTTATATTAAAATTAGTAATATAATTTATTATATCACTATTTTGTTTAAAAATTTAGTTTTGATATTCATAAACTACGTAAGAAATCTCTTTAATAACACTTGAATTTTTATTCAATATTGCTGTAATTACTTGTTGATTATCCTTATAATAGATTTTATCTACACTAGTAGCCAACAATTCATCTTCTCCATTATGAACATATAAATATAAGTTATTATCTTTCAAATAAAAAATCGTATTACTAGATCCTGCAAATCCTGTAGATGTTAAAGCAGAGTTAGCTACTATTTTTATATTTCCATAAGCAGTATCAAAATTAAATTCATTGTACTCTTTAGGACCATTGATTACAATTTTTTTTCTAGAATTAATTTCAACATTATATATTTTCACAATATTACTATTTGTATTTTCAGAAGATTTTTTATATATACATTTTACTTCAGTTATTCCTTCTTTTTTAGCAGTTAATTCAAATATATATTTATCATTTTTATCATTAGATTTATATATATCATTCTTTTGTTTTCTTACAATGCTTAAAAATTTATCATCACCTACACAATTCCATTCGTAATTATTAACAGAATCATTTTCTAAAATAATTTCTTGAGTAAACTTCTTCTGATTAAAATTTTTGTTTATAATAGTATACGCAATAAAGATAATTAAAATAAGAACACATTTTAATAATATATTTTTCATATTGTCACCTATAATTAGTATAACTTAATTCCCAATTTTTAACAAGAAAAAAAGAATAGATAAACTCTTTCTTAAACAAATTTACAACATGGTTCATATTACAAACTTGATTTTCTTGAACAAGTATATTGTGGTGTATAATTATGATTATATATATGACAATTTATTATATATGAGATAAAATTTTATTAATTAAGTTGTTAAAGTTTAAAATCTAGTAATTTTTCACAGATTTGTTCATATAAATCTTGTTCATGTTTAATTGTATCAATTAAAAACATTTTATCGCTTTGATATTCTTTTAAACCTCTTATATAATATGCTTTATCCTCATCAAGAACA
>CAKOYE010000036.1 GCA_934130485.1 uncultured Bacilli bacterium | reverse complement strand
TTTCCCGAATTCCACATTTTTTTTACTTTTAATTAATTGTCTAGCATATTCAAAAGACAAAATTTTATCATTTTTATTTTTTAAATATAATGTTGCCAACATATTCATACCAATTGAAATATTTCCATTTTTTATGTGCCCTTTAGCTAACAAAAATTTTTGATAATCTTTATTATCCATAATCTCACGTCCTAACAAGTAACTATACTATCATAATTTAAATTAAATGTCCATTAATTTACAAAAAAAGCCTGAATATATCAAGCTATAAATATTTCTTTAATGTTTCAACACATTTTTCTTGCATATTAACATATTCATTAATAATACTACTAACTTCTTCATTTAATTTTTTATTATTTAAAATTTTTCTTCCCTCTATTATTCCCATATTAGTTCCTTGTAATAACAATTCAGCAATTTTAGAATTACTATGATCAGTTAATGTTTTCATATTAACACCATACCAAGTCATAACTTTAGTAATGACATTTGTCTCATGTGGTTCTCCCTCATTATATTTATTATAAATTTTTTCAATTTTATTTGAAATATTGTTATAATCATCTAATTGCTTTTTTAAAAAATCACTGAAATTACTATCCTCCACTTTGTCTAAAATATAGTTAATTGCATCTACTCCCATAGAGCAACCCTTATTTATTTCATCTAATGCATTAATATCTTCCTTCATTTTAAATCTCCTTCCTATTATATTATTTACCAATATTTTTATATTATAATTTTTATTAAACTACTTTTATATTTTAAAATTTTCGTTTATAATATTTTATGGAGATGAAAATATGAAACAAAGTAATCAAGAATACAAAACATATATATTAATATTTTGTTCGGTAATACTATACGCAATTTTAATATCATTACAAAATATTCCACTTTTAATTTTCAATGTAAATGAAAATATAGAAATTTCAAAAATATACTATATTATTTATCAAATATTTGCTATTTCTTCTTCTATTTTATATTTTTGTATTTGGAAAAGAGAAAATTATGAAAAATTAATTAAACAAATTAAAAATTATTTAATTGGATTTAGTGCGATTGCAACATATTTTATATTATCACAACTTCAATTATTACCATTTCAACTATTGAATATTGACTATAATAAAATACCATTATTTGGAAAAATTGTATATTTATTATGTTATGAAGCAGTTTTAATCGGAATTATTATTTTGATACATTTAAAAAAATTAAAAAAAGATGCTGAAGATTTAAAACAAAATCATAAAAATTATTTCAAAAATTGTCTTAAATACTGGTTTATTGCATTATTTATTATGTATATTAGTAATTTTATTATTTCATTTTTAAAGGAAGGTTTACCAAATAACGAAGCAATAATTAGAGAACAATTTCAAATAAGTCCTATTTATATTTTTGTAAGTGCAGTTTTATTTGCTCCCGTTTTAGAAGAATTAATTTTTAGACAAAGTTTTAGAAATATAATAAATAATAAATGGTTATTTATCATTATATCTGGACTTGTTTTTGGTGGAATGCACGTTTTCAATGGTGAAAATATTACATTAATTGATATGCTTTATATAATTCCTTATTCAGTACCAGGTATGGCCTTTGCATATATGCTTTATAAAACCGACAACATCTTTGTACCAATGGGATTTCATATGTTTCATAACGGTATAATGGTTGCCCTACAATTTTTACTCGTTTACTTTATATAATCTGTAATTCATATTACAGATTTTATTTAATTTCAAAATTCTAATTTTATTAATTTACTTATTAACATAATACGTGTTACAATATTTATGGTGATTATATGGATGATTCAAAAAAAGAAATAATAAAAGAAGAAAGTTTAATTAATAATAAACATATAAAAATCAAAAAAATTTTTAAAGTACTATTTTTTTTAATTATTATTTTAATAATTATATTATTATATGGTCACTTTATAGGAACTAAAGGATTAGTTGTTAGAGAATACAAAATTATAAATGAAAACTTTACCGATAATTTTTATGGATTAAAAATAGTCCATATAACTGATCTACATTATGGAAATACAACAAATAATTCCGATTTAAAAAAAATAGTTGATAAAATTAATTTAATTAAACCAGATATTATAGTTTTTACTGGTGATTTATTAGATAAAGATTTAAACAATGATGAATTAGAAGAATTAAAAAATATTCTAAATAATATGAAAAGTAATATAAAAAAATATGCGATTAATGGTAATTATGATGAAAAATTTAATGATATTTTAAAAAACACAGGTTTCACTGATTTGAATAATAACTTTGATCTTTTGTATAATAGTAATAATTCAGCAATTTTATTTGCAGGAATTAATACAAATGATGATGTTAATGACGCAATTAAAAATATAAATAATTTTCTTAACAATGAACAAAATAATAGCAATATTATATATAAAATAATGTTAATTCACGAACCTGACAAAATTTTAGATTTTGATTACAATAATTATAATTTAATTTTAGCAGGTCATTCACATAATGGTCAAATCACTATACCACTCATTGGATCATTATATAAACCAATCGGAGCAAAAACATACTATAAAGATTATTATGACTTAGAAAATACGAAATTATATATATCCGGTGGAATCGGTACTTCTACATTAGAATTTAGATTATTTAATAAACCATCTATAAATTTATATAGATTAACTAGTAAGTGAGGATTTAAAATGAAAAAAAAGAAAAAGAAAATTGTTACTTTAACTTTATTAATAATAATTCTAATTATATTAATTCTTATACTAATAAAACAATTATTATTTAAAGATGATAAAAATATTTTTAATTCAATAAATAATTACAAAGAGGAAAACTATAGTTTATATGTAAGTTATTATGAAAAAAATAGTGACTTTGATAAAGAAGAATTAGTAAATTTCATAAATTATTGTAATGAGCATAATATTGATTGCGTAAATTCCTATGATAAATTAATTGAATACTATACTTTAGACGATTTTAAAATTAAAAACTTAAATAAATATATAGATTTAAAAAATAAATATTCAAACATAGAAAATTCCAATATTATCAAAATTATTAATAACGATTTAGATTCGTATATTGAAAATATTAATACAGATGAATTTTTAAAAGATGAAAATAACAAAGATTATATAATAGATTTTTTATTAAGTTTAATCAATGAAAAATATTATAAAAAAGATAATCTAGAAAGATATATTAATTACTATTTAAAAAATAACAATCTTACTAGTAAAGAAATTGTTACAAACGTTAATTCTAATTTAGATACACCATTTTATGAAAATTATGAGTTGACTGATACAAGTAAAGATACATTAATGATTGTAAATAAGCATTATAAAATAGAAGACAATTATAAACCAGACAATTTAGTTACAGTTGATGCAGAACACGGATATCCTAATAAAATTAGGGCAGATGTTTATGAAGAATTTAAAAAAATGTATGAAGAAGCGAAAAAAGATAATGTTAAAATTTTTATAGCGTCACCTTATAGAAGTTATTCGGACCAAAATGTATTATATACATATTATGTTAATACAGATGGCAAAAAAAATGCAGATACATATTCAGCAAGGCCAGGATTTTCAGAACATCATACAGGTTTAGCAATGGATCTAATACCAGAATATGGTCTTGATTTGGATACATTTGAAAATTCTGATGGATTTAAATGGATGCAAGAAAATGCCTATAAATTTGGATTTATTTTAAGATATCCTAAAGATAAAGAATATATTACAGGTTATATTTACGAACCATGGCACTATAGATATGTAGGAACTAGTACTGCAACAACAATAAAAAATGAAGGTTTAACTTTCGAGGAATACTATGAATATTATGTAAAATAAAAACACTTGATAGTGTTTTTTTAATTAATAGAAACATTTTGATAATAATATGTTAAAATTTGTTTATAATTATATCCATTTTGAGCCATACCATTTGCTCCATATTGACTCATTCCAACTCCGTGTCCATACCCTCTAGTAGTTATAGTTAAAACATTAGCATTAAGTTCTATATCAAAATCAGCTGATCGAAGTCCTAAAATATTTCTGAATTGAACTCCACTAAAAATTTTACCACCAACACTTATCTTACTAACTCTTGAAGATCCATTTCTTTCTAGTACACTTATTTCATCACCATTTGATATATTTGTTCCTAATTTTGAATTAAAAGTATTTAAATCCATTATTTGTGTTCTAAAAAAACTAGAGGCATCTCTATCCCAAGAACTTTCAACACTTTTTAAATAAGGAATATCATTCCCCCACACATTAATAGAGTCTTCTGTATAACCATTACTTGTTGAAAAATATACTGCATCTATATATTCATCATTGTATTTTAATGTTGTACCTTCTGTAGATAAAACAGCATCCTTAATTTTATTATAATACTTATCAAACTCTACTCCCCATTTATTTCTCATTTGATCTATATCAATATAATTTTGTGTAGAATTATTATCTGTTAAAGTAACTCCTTTACTTAACTTATTTAAAGCATAAGTACGCGCTATTACACTTTGAGCCTTCAAAGCTTCTATATGAAATGATGCCGGCATTTCCGCTGCTACTACTCCTATAACATAATCTTCTAATTCTATATTTACAGTATTACCATTATGAATTAATGAAATGGGATTTTTATTTTCTTCTTTTACTTCAACATCAGATAAATTATTGTCTGTATTAGTAAACTCATTACTTTCGCCTTTATTAGTATTTTCATCTTGAAAAATAAGTAAATCATTATTTACCTCATTTGGTAATTCATTAACTATATCATCATTTTGGATATCATTACTTTGAATATTACTGTTTTGGTTACTATTTATCTCATTAACTATTTCGTTATTTTTATCTTCCTCATTATTTTGTACAAAGGAATTTTCATTTAAATCATCAGTATTAGAATATGATAAACCATTATTTGAATTAAATATTTCACTACTAATTAAATTTTCAATTCCTTTTTCACTATTTAATAATTTGAATTCAAAATCACTTGTAGAATTAGAACTATTTATTGCTAGTGTCGCAACGGCAATAGTTCCTACCATTAAAACTACTTTTGTTCCCTTATATCCTATATTTTTAATAAAATTTTTAATGGTATTAATATAACCATCTTTTCCTTTTGGTATATTAAATTTACCAAATTCATAATTAAAATCAAAATACAAAAATAATGTATCATCAATAAGTCTATATTTACTAATCATAGTATCACCACTTATATTTTTGACACATTATGTTTTTTTATGTAATTAAAAATCAATTAATTTTTGAGTTTCAATATATTTATAAAAATCATTACAAGTAATATGACACTTAGGTTTTTCATATTCATATAAAAAAACTTTTGAACTGTCACTTACTTCTTTATGACTACTTTTAAATTTATAAATTACATCATCAAATAAATCTTTAATAGAATTATATTTATGAATACCTTTATATTCACCCCAAGAATGTTCAAACCAATAATAATTTTTATCGTCATTATATACTAAAAATGTATGTGAAGGTAACATATCATTATCAATAATATAAATAAAATAGGTTTTAAAATTAATATTACTATCAGAAAATAGTTTTCTTTCTAATTCAACCTGATCCCAACACACACCACATTTTGAAGTTAATAATTCTTCTGGTGTTTGTAAATAATAAAATTTGTCAAATTCATTATCCCATTTACTTAAATTATTAATTATATTTTGTCCACTGGAATCCTTAAATCCATATTCTATTTGATCCATTACAGAAAATATCTTATTAACTTTATCTTTCATATATACCTCAAAATTTACAAATTATAATTTTTTAAATAGTCTTTTTGTATTTTTAGTAGTTATACTTTCTACTTCTTCAAAACCCATTTCTTTTACTTCAGCAATTTTACTTATTATATATTTTATATTAGATGTTCTATTAATTTCCACTCTAAATGGTTCTGGTGAAATATATGGACTATCTGTTTCAACTAAAAATAAATCATTAGGCACTAACTTTGCTACTTCAATTGACCTTCTAGCTGTTTTATAAGTTATTCTACCTCCAAATGATATATAATAACCATTTTCTATTAAATAATTTAAAGCATCTATATCTGGTTGAAAACAATGAAAAACACATCCATATTTAGGTTTAACATAATTATTAAATATTTCTATTACTAATTTATTAGTATTATTAGAATGAATAACAACTGGTAAATGAAGTTCATTAGCAATTATAATTTGTTTAATCAAATATCTTTTTTGTTCTTCAAAATTATTTTTATTACTATCTAAACCAATTTCACCAATAGCAACAACTTTATCAGTAATTTCTAAATTATATAAGGAATTTATGTCTTGTAATTCAGTATATAAAGGATGTATTCCAATGGTAGAATAGAACTTGGAATTTATTTTTGAAATCATAATTGATTCATTTGAAGTATCAATATTAAGTCCAACATTTATAACACTTTCAATATCAGCATTATCAATTATTTCATTAATATAATCTAAAGTATTTTTTAAAACAATACTATTAATATGCATATGTGAGTCTATTGCCATAATATCAACTTTCTTCCTATTATATATAATCTGCCAAAAAAAATTAATAACACCAGTTATAAGTAGTAATTAATATAATTATAACACAAATAAAAAAAATATGAAAAATTTTTAAATTAATATGATATAATTTTACTAGGAGGTATAGCTATGGAAATTATAAATTTAAAAAAAGTTAGTATATCAAATTTAGTTTTAATTATCTTAAATGATAAAAATAAAGATATATTAAGAAAATGTGCTGAAAGTGAGTTAAGAAAAAGAATAAAAAATGTAAATTGTGAGTTTGATGATTTACTACATTTTGATGATAAAGTAATACAAAAAAGAGGATTAGATATTAATAATTATTTAATTTCGCCAAATATTAATATGCAACAACTTATGGAAACATATTTTATGTATGACTGGAAAACAGATTGTTATTCAAACAATTTACTATTTAGCGAAAAACATTTATGCAATGAACTAGATTTTGGAGATACTTTCTTTACTAAAGTTTGTACTAAAGAAATAATAAATTTGACTAAAAGATTACAAAATTCAACAAGTAAATCACAAAAAGAAGTTTTATTATCAATTAAACAAATATTAGAAGAAAGAAATAAATCATTAAAGCAATCTAAACAAGAATTATTTAAAAATGATCCAATAGAATTACTTTGTTATAATGAGGCTATGTATCATTTTGAGGAAGTTATAGGATATGAATATCTACAAAATTATAGTGATGAAGAAATGTATAAACTTTTAAGTTCTAAATTGGGAATATTAAAAGCTGGAGCTTTAGATATTTTAAGTGAAACGTTATATGACTTAGATTTTTTTCAAAATTTATATGGTCTAAGATTTGTAAAAAAAGATAGTTCGAAACTTTCTTTTCAAAAGAGCCAATTACTTCATCAATTAGAAAACAATTTTGAAGTTAATTATGAAACTGATCAAATACAAAAAGTATTGCATAAAATAAAATAAATTTGAATACATTTATAAAATGTTAAACAAAATTATGATAAAATTATATTGAGGTGTTTTTATGATGTATCCATTTAAAGTATTAAATAAGAAAAAATATACTTTATGTTTTATAAATGCTTTTTTGGAAAATATATGTTTATATATAATGCCAGTTATATTATCAATATTTTTATCTATACCATTTAGTTTAGAAAAATTCAAATGGTTAATTATACTTACAATTGCAATTAAAATATTAGAAATATTTTTTAATATTTTATGGACTACCAAAGTAGAACCTTTTCTCGAAGTTAGTAAAAAGGATTTACAAATTGCTTATTTTAAAAGATTGTGTAATATGAATGTTTATAGAATAAATAACACCCATACAGGTTATCTAAAAAAACAATTAGATATAATAAGCGAAGAAACTGTTGCACTTTTAGATGAGATAATGATGACAGTAAATGGATTTTGCGTTGCCATCACTGTATTTTTAATTCAAGTATGGACACAAAGTCATATTATGTTTATACTATGTTTTATTTTTACAATTATTATTGTTATTTATAACGTTATAATTACAAAATCAAATGTTAAATTTCAAGAAGAATATAATGATACAAATGCTAAATATAATGCAACCGCTGTTGATTTCTTACAAAATGTAAAAATAGTAAAAAACTTTGATGCTCTAGATTATGCAACAGGAACAATGAACAAAAAATTTGATGTTGTAAAAAAACCATTACAAAAATCATACATATTTCACTCAATGAGATCTGATGGTATTAATGGATTAGTTTATCTAATGTATGCAATTATATTAATTAGCTTATTTTTTAGAATGAAAAATGGTGATGATGTATTTAGTTATATAGTATTCTATTCTTCAATGTTCAGTGGATTAAATGTTGAATTAAAAGGCGTTGCAACCTTATTTATTCATTATAATAAATTTAAGTCAGCAAATAATCAAATAGAAAAAATGATTATAGAAGAAGAACAACAAAACAAAATTAGAAATTGGAATAATATAACACTTAAGGATATCGAATTTAAATACAATAATGAAAGTAATACGATTATTAAAATACCAAATTTTTCATTAAATAAAAAAGATAAAATAAGTATTGTTGGTGAGTCGGGTCAAGGAAAATCCACATTTTTATCTTTATTTTGTAGATTTTATGATATTGATGATAAAAATTATTTAACCGATGGTACACCGACATCGAAAACTCCAGACATTGCTTATATTTCTCAAGAATCCGATTTATTTGATTTAACTATTAAAGAAAATTTATGCTTAGGCAAAAGAATTTCAAACGAAGTATTAAATGAATATTTAAAAGATGCTGGATTAGATGAATGGATAAACGATTTAGAAAATGGATTAGATACGCTTGTAGGTGAAAAAGGAATTAAATTATCCGCAGGACAAAAACAACGACTAAATATAATAAGGGGAATTTTATTAAACAAAGAAATTTATATTTTAGATGAACCTACATCAAATTTAGATAGTTTATCAGAAAATAAAATTTACGATATGATTAATAAGTATTTAAAAGATAAAACTTGTCTTATAGTAACTCACAGACCAAAACTAACTGAAATATGTAATAAACATTACTATTTTGATAAAAGAGTAATGTTAGAAAAATAGTTGATAAATTTTTTCACACGCCAATCGATATATCAGTTTACAAGTGTGTTATTAAATTTACAAAATAAAACTACTTTCTGGTTTATTTGAGAGTAGTTTTTATATTGTCTCGAAGGGTTCGAGTATCAATCAATCTGTTGCCATAAGCGAAGAACTAGAACAACTATCAGTTATCTTTTATTTCTTCATATTCCACACTTTCACAAATAATATATATCAAAGGTTCTTGTTCATCACTTGCAAAACATATAAACTCATTATTGTTTAATTTAATATACTTTATAAATACTTCGTTTATATAATCCCACGAAAACATCTCTTTATTATTACATTGCTCAATGTTATTTAAAATCATTCTCATTTTTATCTTATTAGTTTGATAAGTTTTATCATCTTTTAGTATAGGTTTTCCAACCCAACAAACATTAATTAAAAGTTCTATTTGCGATTTAGAAATATCATAATTAACATTTGTAATATAACTATCATGAAATTTATGATAATAGTTTATAAACTCATCTAAATTATCTTTAGTAATTTTATTCATATTACTCCTTTCTAATAAATTTAACTAGTTAATTGATATGTCAACTTGCAAGTGTGTTATTAATTTTTAAAAATGGAACCACTTTCTGGTTTATTTGAGAGTAGTTTTTATATTATCTCGAAAAGTTCGAGTTTAGTATCAATCTGGTGC
>CAKOYE010000035.1 GCA_934130485.1 uncultured Bacilli bacterium | reverse complement strand
AGGTGTTATAAAGCAAAATCGAACGAGGCTAGGCGAATTGCCAACAAATGATATTATAACTAGAGATGCTTCATCGTCGAATTATACATTAAGTGGTGCTTGCAAGCAAGTAGAAGATAATTATATTAATTATATTTCTGGGTATGCAGATAAAATAAAATTAATTTATGAGGAACTTAAGCAATGTAATAAAATTGGCAATTATATTATTAATATGGGTGTTGAATTAAATTACGAAACATTGAATAACAATTATAAGTATTCTACCTTAGATTCAAAAATATCATCACAATTAGCATATTCAACTGAAATAGACGAGAAGAAACCAATTGAGGGCTATGCTTGTATTACTAATGAAAGTAACTGCAATAAAGATGTTAATGATGATGGATATGTAGATTCATACTTCTATATGAATCCAAATAATCAAAAAATAGCAAAAACAAAAAATTTGACTTGTGTTGATAAATATGATGGCGAATTAACTTGGATTGGGAATGGTTTGATTTTTGATAATATGAATGGACGCGTTGAAAATTCATCATCAGAGGATTTTTCTTCAGAAGGAATTTCTGATTGGGTTGATTACCCTTTGGGTAAAGATGTAGAATATAATCCAACTGATATAAAAATGCTTTATTTTAATGAATTCAATTACGATGAGAGGAAGTTCTACTATAGTGAAAGTAAAGATGATGATTTAGATAAATTTAAGGATAATATAGAATGTGATGAGAAATCAAAAACGTGTTGGTTTAAATTTATGAATGGCAATACCAATTATTGGAATACAATTTATGCCTCAGTAGTAAGTACAGAAACTGTTTATAAACTTGATAAAAAAATTAATGCTTGCGTATGTAAAGATGGTTATGTAATGGATATTGATGATAATGACGAATGCAATTGTAAGAGAATGGTTTCATATATAGATTTTACTGGTAACTCAGTTAACCCAACAGATCCTATTTATACAGAAAATAATAACTATTCAAAAATTACAGATGGTGGTAGTTTAACTGTTGAATTTATGAGTGGCACAGGTTTTTATCCTATTAGTTTAAAATATTGGACTTTGGGTACTGTTGATGAAAACGAACCTACAGTTGGACATTTTGATTCTATTGCTCTAGAATCAAAATATTATAAAAATTTACCTGATGGAAAGGCAATGTGTGAAGAGGGAAATGATAGTACTGTTTGTACGTATGGCGATCCAGGAGGAAAATGTCGTTATTATGTTTCAAATGAGATAATTTTTGAACCTGATGATATTGGAAATTGTGATCCAGGTGACGATGATTGTGGTAAATGTGATCCAGATGATGAAGATTGCATTCCTAACATTCCTGATGATGTAGGTGAATGTATTGTTGATGGTAAACCTGTTGATGAGTGTAAACAACTAGCTGGATTAGGTGTAATATATAGAATAATTGATCTTGATAACCCATTCAATGATAGAAACCCTGGAGCTAATTGGAAAGATACACAAAATATAAATAATAGAGTGGATAGTGATGGACAAATTGTTGAAGGTAGTAAATTGTATTCATCAAAAATTGATCCTATTTATTCTATTACAATGTCTGCAGCTGATATAAAGAAGATTCGAAGATCTTCAAGTGGAATTGATTATACAATAGGTACTGTTTCATTTCCAAATGGAAGTACAAAAGATGGTAGAAGTTGGTTTCTTAGAGAGTTAATTCCAAACAATTTTGATGAAGATAGTTTTAGCAGTTTATTAGATAAAGAAGGTGGAAGATAAATGAATGAGTCATTTTGGGGAATATTTGTAGTTGGTGTTGGAATATTTATGATTTTCTTAATTTATTTTTTTCAAGATTTAACAAATGTTGATGAACATAATTATGAATTATTAAAAGAAACTACTGAATCTGCAATGTATGATGCATTTGATTTGTCTGAGTATCACGTAAGTGGAAAAATAAGAATAGATAAGGAATTATTTATTGAAAGTTTTTATCGAAGATTTGCTGAAAATGCAAGTTTAGCAAGAACATATAAGGTTGATATTATGGATGTTAGTGAAGAACCTCCTAAGGTAAGTGTTAGGGTTTCAAGTGGAATATCAACCTCACTTACCGGTGATATAATTAATTTTGATTTAACCAATACCATTGATGCTATATTGGAAACTCCATATTAAAAAGAGGAAAGAGAGGATTTTATGAATAATATTATTATTTCTGTAAAAAGATTTTTTACAAACAAAAATACCGTTACAATATTAGGTGTTATTGTTGTAATTGCAATTATTTATTTTGGTTATAATTCACAAATAAAAAAAGCAACTAGTCCTGTTAGATTGCCTGTTGCAAAAACTACAATTCAACCTAGAACTTTGATTACAAAAGATATGATTAAGTATGTTAGTATTCCATCTGTTGCAGTTTCTGAAAATGTTATTAGAACAGAAAGTGCAATAGTTGGTAAATATTCTGCTATTAATACTGTAATTCCTGCTGGAAGTATGTTTTATAGCGGAGTAGTTGTAAGTGCTAGTGATATGCCTGATGCATTATTTACAAATATTAAAGAAGGAGAAGTTCCTTATAACTTCCCAGTAAGTATGACAACGACTTATGGTAATTCAATTGTGCCTGATAGCTATATTGATATTTATATGAAAGCCGTTGATGATAATAATGAAATTATGGTAGGAAAATTATTAGAGAATGTTAGAGTTTTAGCTGTTAAGGATTCATCTGGAAATAATGTTTTTGAAGATATGTCTACTACAAAAACTCCGGCATATTTATATTTTGGTGTAACAGAGGATTTACATATCTTACTTAGAAAAGCAAGTTATTTATCAAATAAGTCTGTTGTTTTATTCCCAGTTCCACACGGTACAGTTGTAAAAGACGAAGAATTGGTTACAGAAGTTAGTACACAATATTTAAGAGATTTCATTAATGCTCATACTGTTATGATTGATGAAACTCCTACAGATGATAACACAAATACTGATGATACAACTGATACAACAAATGTAGGTGAGTAGTTATGAATGATAATATGTTTTCTTCAATTGACTTTGGTCCATTGAAAGAATACTTATTAGATGATGATATTACCGATATATCATATAGTAATGGCGGACAAGTTTGGTTAAAAACTTTGTCTAAAGGAATTTTTAGAATTGAAAATCCTGCTATAAATAATATTTTTATGGAAAAATTGGCCTTTCAGTGTTCAAATGTTATGGGTAAAACATTTAATATGGCACATCCATTTCTTGATGCTGAAAGTGCTGAGTTACGTTTAAATTTTATTCATGATTCAATTGCTAGAAATGGAATTGCGGTTGTTGTTCGTAAAACACCAGCTAAAATTCGTTTGGAAAAAGAGAAAATTTTAAAAGAAAATTATATTACTTTAGATATTCACGATTTTTTGGAACAATGTGTATTAGGTCATTGTAATATAATTGTTTGTGGTGAAACTGGTTCTGGTAAAACTGAGTTCGTAAAGTATTTAGCTTCTAAAACAAAAGAAAATGAAAAAATTATTACAATTGAGGATACACTTGAACTCCATCTTGATAGGATTTTCCCACATCGTGATATTGTTGCGATGAAGACAAATAATATCGCATCGTATTCAGATGTTTTGGTTACGTGTATGCGTCAAAATCCAAAATGGATTTTACTATCCGAGGTTCGTAGTGCTGAAGCAGTTATGGCCGTTAGAAATTCAATTTCTTCAGGACATTATATTTTATCAACAATTCACGCTGATAAAGCTGCTTCTATTCCAAATCGTATGTATAGTTTGCTTGAAACAAATCAAGATATTGACCAATTTTTAAAGTCAATATATCGTTATATTCAAATTGGCGTATATATAAGAGGTTATCAAGATAAGGTAACAAAAAGATTTGTCCGTGAAATTGCCGAAGTAACTGAATTTTATGTTACAAAAGATAATAGAGCCGAGTATAATACGATTTATAGAAAAACAACTGAAGGTAAAGTTCATCGAAATAGTCCTAGTGGGTATTTAATTGATTATTTGGATGCTCAAGGTATAGTTTTACCTAAAGATATAATTAAAAGTGGAGATACTTTTACTGAAAATAATAGTCAACATATTTTATCTGAATCTAGTATTATGTCACAAAATATGAAACCAACAGATGATATTGAAGTATTAGCTGAATAGGAGGGAAAATATGAGCGCAATAATGTTTATTGTGATAGCTGCAATTATTTCGTTTATTGTGATATATAGGCGTAATGCAGGTAGTAATGTATATAAATATATTACGAGGAATATTAGTCACATTTATGATAAATTAGCTCCATATTCATTTAAAGTAGTTCGCGAAAAAGTTAAAGAATTAGGTCAGGAATATACACCTAGACAATATACAATTCAGATAACTGTTTTTGCTATATTTGGATTTATAATATCTTATATGTATTTTTATAGTATTGTAGTATCCATTATATATGCATTGGTTGCAGTTGCAGTAATTCCTTATTTAACTTATTTGAGATGCAAGAGAGTTTATAGTGAGTTTATATTTGAACAAGTACAAATATATACTACAAATACTATAATGGAGTTTGCGGTAACTCAATCATTTGTTAAATCTTTAGAGGGAGTTGTTCAATCTGGTGTATTAGAGGATCCTGTTAAAACAGATGTTGAAATGATGATTAATATGGCCTATGAAAATGGTACAATTGATCAATCTCTTACTTATATGAATGAAAAATATGATTTTTATATTGTTAAAAATATGCATCAATTATTTTTGCAGATAACTAATGAAGGTAGTAAGGATTCAGGTGAAGCTTTGGAAAATATGTCACTTGACGTTGATATGCTTGTTGAAAATGTATACCGTGATCGTATGGATAGAGCTTCATTTCATAAAAAATTTCTACAATTTGGTATAATTCTTTACTTACTGGTTATGATGGTTCAATTTATGTTAGGTGTTGATTCTTATATTGAACTTTTAAATAATTGGATGGTTCAAGTTTTACTTCACTTGATAATACTTATTAATTCATTCTTCCTTTTAAGTGGTGAAAAATATTATAATGAGAATGTAGGTGGCGAATAATGAATTTTGTATTTATTGCGATTATTATTTTATTTGTACTTGAATACAATAAAAAAATTGATACAAGGAAATTTGTCACTGATACTGAACCTTATTTTAGATTTTTAATGGAAGATGATTATAAATTTTTATTAACAGTTAAGTATGGAAATGATGTTGATGTTAATAAATTATTTGGTATAAGGGTTAGAAATGGATTGATTGCAATTATATTTTTGATTTTTATATTCTTAAGTAAATTTAATTTTGTTTCGTTTATTTTAGCTATAGTTATTGGATACGTTGTATTTAAAGCACCATATTCAAGTTTACGTAAGTTTTATAAAAATAACTTATATAAAATTAATTTAATGTTACCTTATTATTTAAAAGGGCTTGAAATTTTAATTCAACATTATACTGTACCAGTTGCTTTAAATAGATCAATAGCAACTGCTCCAGAAATTTTTAAACCTGGATTAGAGAGAATGGTTGCAAGAATTGAAGAGGGTGATTCATCGGTTGATCCATATATGGATTTTGCCAAAGACTATCCTGTAAGAGATTCTATGCGTATGATGAGGCTTTTATATAGATTAGGTTTAGGTAGTCAAGAAAATAAACATGAACAATTGTTGATGTTTGCAAAAACTGTTTCAAATTTACAAAATAAAGCTCGTGAACAAAAATATAAAGATCGTTTGGATAAAATGGAAAATAAAACTATGCAGATGCTATTTGCAACTGGTGGTGGAATCTTGTTATTGATGTTATTTGCAATGATGATGTTGATGAAATTTTAATTGTTGATTATAATCTTTAAAATATGTTATAATATAAGTGTATATGAAATAAAGGTGGTGAGATAATGAAGGAAGCTGCAGGAGAAGCAAATTTAACTGTTATAGCAATTTTATTGATTGGAGTAGTTGCCGCAGTAGTTACACCTCTTATTAGTGGTTTAATGAAAAATCAAGCACAAAAATCATGTTGCCAATCTAATGGCGGAGAATGGGATGGCAAGGCTTGTATGGGATATGACGGAACTACAATTGATATAAGTAGTTGTTTAGAAGGTCAAAAGAGTAAGGCTGATTAGTATTTAAAATTTAATATTTAGGAAGGGGTAACTTATGAGGGAAGGATTAGGAAGCGTAGCACTTTATAATATTATTATTGTATTTATTATTATGACTTTTTCAATTTTAGCCGGAACTATGAGTTACTCCAAAGCCTTTAAGGCAAATAATAGAATTATAAATGCTATTGAAATGTATGAAGGATATAATGATTTATCTGCCGAAAGAATAAATTATAATCTATCGGGACTTGGGTATCAGTTTGAAAATAATATTCCCAAATGTGGTAATCGAAATGGCCTTGTTCCTATGGAAAAAAATTATTTAAATTCTAATTATAGATTTTGTGTTTATGCGGAAGAAGTTGATACAAGGTCTTACAGTGGTAGGTTTGTTGAATATGGTGTTGTTACATATATTCATATTGATATGCCTGTCATAGGCGATTACTTTAGAGTACCAGTTTACGGAAAAACAAATCGTATATTTTGCTTTGGAAGTAGTTGTAAAAATATTGTTGGGGAATTTTACAATGAGTAATGATATAGGGAAGTGATTAAATGAAGGCATCAATTGGAAATGCATTTGTGTCAGGTGTTGTTATAATGTTTTTATTTTTAACTATTCTTATTTTGACTTTTGCTATAAATTATTCAAGGGCAAATAAAATAAAAAACAAGCTTTTAAATTATGTTGCAAATTATGCAGAAAAATATAGTAATATAGAAGGTAACAATATTACAACTATTGATATAAATGACCCAAAATTCGTAGAAGGAATTGAAAGCGAATTAGCAAGTGTAGGTTATCGTAGAAACAAAGGATTAACTATGGAAAATAAATGTACTAAGGAAAAGAGTGGTGGAACACCGTTGACTGGTAGTCAAAATTATCATTATTGTATTTATGCATATGAAACTGAGAGAGGCTATTATTATGGTGTTGAAACATTTATGTATTTAGATATTCCGATTGTTGGTTATACATTAGAGTTCCCTTTATATGGTGAAACACGCGTTATTTATGATTTAGGTGACCGTGGTGGAAAAAAATCTTAGGAGAGTGATAAGATGAATGTTATTATAACAAATAAATATAGTGCAATGTTACAAGGATTGGATATTGATATTATTAAGTCTTTGAATGGTGAATTTGATGCTGAAGAAATTATTTCAACATTTCAAAATTTTTATTTTCAAAGAATGATTTTGGATATAACTGCTATTAAGAATTATAAAGATATAAAAAATTTACAAAAACTTTCTATTTCTTTAGATATGGATAAAGTAATCTTATTACTTGATGACACTATAGAAAGTTCTTCGACAGAATATTTATCAAAATTGATTTCAATGGGAATTTATAATTTTACTAAAAATGCTGAAGGTATTATGTATTTATATAATCATCCAAACACTTATCGTGATGTTGCACATATTCATCAACTTGAAGTTGAAAAAAACGATGAGGTTTCTAGTGATGGTGAAACTTATGAAAGAGGAAGAGGAACTCTTGTTGTTGGAGTAAAAAATATGACAAAACAAGCTGGTGCTTCTACTTTAATCTATATGATGAAAAAACTTTTGTCAAAGTATTATTCTGTTATAGCAATTGAAGTCGACAAACGTGATTTTATTTATTTTAATGATAAGGAAATGGTTAATACTACAAGTAATGAAATTGGAAATACAATTGTTAAATACAGTGATAAAGATATTGCGTTAATCGATATTAATACAAGTCAACAAGCTGAAAGTTTATGTACGACTGTATTATGCTTAGTTGAACCATCAACAATTAAATTAAATAAATTGATGTTACTTGATAGAAATGCTTTTGCAAAATTAAAAGGAAAAGATGAAAAGTATAAAATAGTATTAAATAAAAGTTTGCTTGATTCAAAAGATGTAATTGAATTTGCTTATGAGGCAAAAACAAAAGTATATTTCAATTTACCACCTTTAGATGATCGTGAACGTAATATTCACGCTTTAAGTACTTTTTTATCTAAACTTGGTTTTGAAGTAGAAACTGACGAAGAAGTGTCAAAAAAGAATAAAATATTGGGGTTGTTTTAATGTTAAATGTTGACAAACGTTGACATTTATTGTAATATAAGTTCTAGGAGGCGTATTTATGGAAAATTTATTTTATATTTTATCAAATGTTTCTTGTGGAAATGGAGCTAATGGCCCACTTGTTATTGATTCCACACTTCCATCAGCAATTTCTACCATTGTTAATATTATGAAAGTTGCTATTCCTGTTTTAGTTGTCGTTTTTGGTTTAATTGATTTAGGAAAAGCTGTAATGTCTGCAAAAGAGGATGATATTAAGAAAAATCAGGGATTATTAATTAAGAGATTAATTGTTGCTGTTTTAGTATTTTTTGTAGTTTCTATAGTACAATTTGTAGTTTCGTTGGTTGGTGGATCAAATGATAGTGTAAATCCATATAAAAATTGTTTTGATTGCTTTATTAATAATGAATGTTCACCAGCTGATGATTATTAATATTTGTATTCATATTTTTATTAAGTAGTGTTGGTAATGTCTAAAACTAATGATAAAATGAATTATGTAAGAGGGTTAAAATGACCCTTTTTTATTTGTTTTAATCCGATTTAATAAATTTTGAAAAGCATTTTAAATCTTTTTTTTGTTATAATAACTTATTGTAAAATTTAGTTTATTATGTTACAATTATGTTGATTATATTTAGCTTGTTTGGAATGGTGATGAAATTGAAAAAAATTAGATTGTGTTTTACATATTTTACTTGTTTTAGTTTATTATTTGTTAGTAATGTTGGTGCTGTATCTTGTGAAGAAGCTTTATCCGATGATTTAGTAACAGAAATATGCAATATATTTTATACTATAGGTGCTATTGCATTAGTAATTGGTATCGTTATGGGAATGGTAGATTTTATTAAAGTTCTTGTCAGTGGAGATAATGGAGAATTAAAAAAAGTTGCTACCAAGTTTGCTAAAAGATTAATAGCTATTGCTTTATTTATTGCTATTCCTGCACTTGCAAGTTGGCTACTTGATTTAGCTGGGGTTACAAGTGATACTTGTATTAAATAATAATTGGAGGCTCGATTATGGTATCAGATTCTACAGGTTTGAGAACTTTTTTTGCTTCTATTGATACTTTTTTGGCTGATATGATAGTCAAAGTTTACTCACTAATTTTATCTGTTGCGGATGTAAATATTGTTACTTTTTTTGAGAGTATTACAGAGAAGATTTATTCTTTAATTGGTCTTTTTGTTTGCTTTAAGGCAGCTATAGTAATTATTAATTATATTATTGATCCAGATAAGCTTACAGATAAAAGTACTGGTACATCAAAATTTTTGGTAAGAATTGTTGTTTCTTTAGCTCTTTTGGGTACAATGCCTAGAATTTTTCAAGAATTATATCATATTCAAACAATAATTTTACAGGAAAATGTTATTGGTAAATTTGTTTTAGGACAAAAGGCTAAAGATGAAAAGAAAGAGCAAGAAAAAGATTTAGACGAAATTGCTAAAAAGGTATCATATTCAATTGTTACAAGTTTTCTTGGGTATAATGATACTGGAAGTCTTTCTAGTGTTTTTGGTGGTTGCACTAATATATTTAAAAATCCTGATCAACCTGGATTATATTTTGAGGCAAAAAAATGTAATCAAACAATTAGAGTTAGTATGTGCATTGATTATTTAACCGGTCTTGGAAAAGATACTAGTAGATTTGGTGAGTATGGTAATAATACTTCAGGGTATTATTATTGTAAAAATACTAGTGCATATAATTCTGGAATAAAATGTGGAGTTAGAGATGGCGAATATTTAATTAATAAGATTAATAAAGCAAGGGATGATAACGATTATAAAGCTGTTCTTTCGTCTGAAATTTTGTCAGTAACTGAATATGATCCTTTTTTTGCAGATATTGATAAAGTATGTTGCAGTTACACTCCTGGTAATATAATGGAAACAAATGATGATGACCTTATTTTGAAATGTAATAAATCAGATGGGGATTATGTATTTAAATACAATTTTGGAATTTCTACTGTTTCGTTATTAGTTACATTAGTAATGTTTATAATTTTATGTGTTGATGTTGCTATACGTGTAGTTAAATTTGCTTTTTTAGAAATCATTTCACCAATACCAATTATTTCTTATATAGATGTTAAGGAAAGCAAACTTTTTAATAGTTGGTTAAAATTAACAATTAACACATATTTAGAATTGTTTATTAAATTGTTTGTTATTTTCCTAACTGCTTATTTTTTCTCTGGAAAATTAGAAAAGGTTAGTTATGGTAATTCTTTAGTTTTGATATTTTTAATTATTGGAATTGTTATATTTTGTATAAAGTGTCCTGATTTTATTTCTAAAATGTTAGGTTTAACTGGTGATATGGGAATAATGCAACTACTTAAAAATACTGGTAAATTCTTTGTTGGAGTTGGCGCAATTGGTGTTGCTGGTATAGGTGGAAATATGGCTAATAGTTTGGCCGCTATTCCTAAAATAGCCGAGAGTGACAATAAAGGAAAAGAAATTATTAAAGGTCTTGGTAGTGGCATTGCAGGTGGATTTGGTGCTTCTGCACGTGCAGCTAAAAATATAATAATGAATAAAGGTAATCTGCAAAAGGGAACTATTGGTGGTGCAATTGGTGACTCTGTAAGAAGTAGAAAATCACGTTCATTAGGAATAAGTAAAACCGATTCAGTTGCTGAAAAAACAAAGGAAAAGGAAAATATGGAACAACAAGTACTTCGTCAGAAAAATTTGATAAACAATCAGTTATCAAATTCACCTGATAGAAATGCTATAGAAGAAGCTTTTGATGTAAATTATGATAATGAACTTATTTATAAAAATTATGAAGATTACAAAAAAGCAATGGATGTTCAAGGAAGAAATTCTATTGAAAAAACTGAATATCAAATTTATGAGAATTTGTATAAAGATTTGAGAAATTTTGAAAATGAACTTAAAACAATAGAGGAACAAATTGAAATATTAAATGCTAGGGAAGAAAATAAAAAAAATAAATAATGAAAAATATTTTATATTTATATTATTGTATGTTATAATGTAATAATATAGATAAACGAAATGGGGGAATTTTATGGATTTCACTGCTATATCAAGTGCTATATATGTTTTG
>CAKOYE010000034.1 GCA_934130485.1 uncultured Bacilli bacterium | reverse complement strand
ATTAAATATAATGAGTATGTTTACAAAAAAAATGTTAAAGATCTAATCAATAATATAGATGATGAAACAATAAAACAAGAATATTATAAATTACAAAATAAGAAAAAAATTAATGATTTAGAAAAAGAAGATGAATTAGAACAAATTTCTAAAATTTATAATATTGATTTAAAAAATATTGAAGTTATAAACGCCAAAGGTAAAAAATATTATAAAATAAAAAAAGATAATACGTATAAATTAATCGAAGCAAATACTAATTTATCAATTATAGAAGAATACAAATCAATTCAAAATGAAAATAAGAATTATCAAACCGATAATACAACAGAAAATACAAATAATATTACTGAAAATTTAATAAATAAAAAAATTGATGTATCATTAATTCCAATAAATGAATTACCAAATTACAAAAATATATTGGCGAGCTTATCACCTGAGCAAATAAATTGTGTTAAAATGTTATTTATTAATAGAGAAAAATATAATATAAGCTTAATTAATATATATGATGGTATCGCAATCGATAAATCAGGAAATTGTATATTTGCAGAAAAAAATATAGACACTGGTGAATATGAAATAAAAGATGCTAAAACAGATAAATACACTAATTCCGAGTCAAATGATTCAAAAGAAACAAAAAATAATTCTAACAATAATCAAAATGATGAGAAATTAGAGAACAATGATAATTTTGAAAATTCTGATACAAACGAAGATACTGATACACTATATCATAAAGAAGAAATACAAAATGAACAAAAAAAAGGGTATCAAAAGAAATTAATATTAAATAAATATTATCAAAATGGTTTTGTTAATATCTTAGTTTTATCACTTATTACAGGATTTATTAGTGGACTAAGTATTGGAATATTATTTATCTTAATGAAATAAAAAATATAGTTTAATCACTATATTTTTTTAGTAGTAAATCTATCAAATCAACTAAATAATATACGAAATGTTTATCTAGATATACTATATCTAAAGTAATAACTAATTTTTTACCCATCATACTAAATCTAAACATACGTGATAATTTACTAACTTCAACAAAAATTTCTTCAACTTTAATTTTATTAGTAAATTCTTCATTAAATATTAACTTAACGAAATTTTTATTTTGCTCAACTCTTTCAATATTAATTTTTCTTGCCATTTTTTCAAATAATTCTTCATACATATAGATTAACATATTTTCAGATAATTTACCAAATCTATCCTCTATTTCATATTTAATTTTTTCTAAACTATCATAGGAATCAATAGCATTAATTTTTTTATGAATTTCTATTTTTATATCAACATCATTTATATATTTATCATCAATAGACGTTGAAACATCAATAAGTGGCATATCATTTTGAGAATTGTTACTTACTTCTTTACCATTCAACTTACTAACTTCTTCATTTAACATATTTAAAAATAACTCTATACCAACAGAATCAATAAATCCAGCTTGCTCACTACCTAAAATATCACCAGCACCTCTTATTGATAAATCACGCATTGCTATATTAAATCCACTCCCAAGTTCAGTAAATTGTTTTATTACATCGAGTCTTTTAATAGCAATTTCAGATAAAATTTTATTTTTATTATACATTAAATAACAATACGCAATTTTATCACTACGTCCAACTCTACCTCTTATTTGATATAATTGGGAAAGACCAAACCTATCGGCATCCATTATTATTAAAGTATTTACATTTGGAATATCAATTCCAGTTTCAATAATTGTCGTACAAAGTAAAACATTAAATTCATTATTCAAAAATTGAGCCATTACATCTTCTATTTGAATTTTAGTCATTTTACCATGAATAGTACCTATTTTAGCATCAGGAATTATTCTCTCTATTTCGCGTTTTTTACTTTCCATTTCTTCAACGTGATTAAATAAAATAAATGCTTGACCATTTCTAGATAATTCTCTATAAATAGCTTCCTTTATTATCTGATTGCTTTCTGATAAAACATAAGTTTGAACTGGATACCTATTAACAGGAGGAGTTTCTATTAAACTTAATCCTCTAATACCAGCCACAGACATTTGTAACGTTCTAGGAATTGGTGTTGCAGATAGTGTTAAAACATCAATATTATTTTTATATTCTTTTATTCTCTCTTTATGCTTAACACCAAACCTCTGTTCTTCATCAACTACTAATAAACCAAGATTTTTAAATTCAACATCACGACTTAAAATACGATGCGTTCCAATTAATAAATCCACTTTCCCTGTTTTTAATCTTTCTAAAATATTACCTACTTTTTTTGGATTAACAAATCTATTTAACACTTCTATATTAACACCAGTATTTTTAAATCTTTCAATTGCGTTGTTAAAATGTTGATTAGATAATATTGTAGTAGGACATAAGAATGCTACTTGTTTTCCGGATAATATTGCTTTATATATTGCTCTAAATGCCACCTCAGTTTTACCAAAACCAACATCACCACATAACAAACGATCCATAGGTTCTATAGATTCCATATCCTTCTTTATATCAGAAATTGCTCTTAACTGATCTTTTGTTTCAGTATAAGGAAAACTTTTTTCAAATTCTATTTGTTCTTTACTATCAGGTAAAAATTGAAATCCTTTAACTCTTTTTCTTTCGGCATATAACTTTAATAAATCTTGTGTTATATCTTCAATTTTCTTTTTAATTCTTGCTTTAGTTTTTGCCCATTCAGTACCACCTAATTTATTAAGTTTAGGAACAATTCCTTCATTAGATGAATACTTAGTAATTAATTCAATTTTTTCAACCGGGATATAAAGTTTATCACCACCTTGATATTCAAGTTGCAAATAATCCTTCATAATTCCATTTTTATTTAAACTTTTTAAACCCTTATATTGTCCAATTCCATAACCTGAATGAACAACATAATCTCCAACATTTAATTTAGTAATATCTTTTATTCTTGTTCCATATTTAAAATTAGATTTATAAATTAAATTATTAGTTTTTTTATTAAAAAATTCATTCTCACTTATTACTATATAATTACCTAATTCAAAACCTTGATTAATATTTTTAATAACAAGATTAATTTTATTTTCATAAATATCATCTAAATTAGTAAAAATTATTAAATCATTATTTAATTCATCTATTATCTTATTTACTGCATATTTATCCTTAACACAAATTATAACTGTTTTTTTTCTTTTTATAAATATATTTAAGCTATCATTAATTTTATCAGGAGACATCTTAAAATTTTCTATATTTCCCGATATATATTTTTTTGAAATTAAACTATTATCTGGATTATTATCAAAACTAGAAATAAATAATATATTATTACTTTTAATTTCTTCTAAATTATGCATATATTTTGTATTTACATCTAAATTATTTTCAGTATTGTAATTAAAAATATCATCTAATAGATTTTTATAGCCAATTTCTATCTCATCATAATTTATATATGTTAAAATACAATTATCTAAATACCCAGAAATATTTGAAACTGATTCATATTTTATTAAATTTTTTTGTTTTCTATCATCACTTGAAATATCTTTATTTGTAATAAATTCTGTAATTGGTAATATTTTTATAGAATCAACCGATGATTTTGTTAATTGTGTATCAACATCAAATGTTTTAATACTATCAATTGTATCGCCCCAAAATTCAATTCTAATAGGATCAATATTTCCTAAAGGAAAAATATCTAATACAAAACCTCGAGGAGCATATTCTCCTGTTTTATTAACAAATGATTCTGAATGATAACCAATATTATATAAATCTGATTCTAATTTTTTGATGTCATAATCCATATTCACTTTTAAATCAATTATACTTTTTTCATAATTTTCTTTTGTTGGTAAATATCTTAATAATCCCATTAAGTTAGTAACAACAATCTGTTTGTTATTAGTAATTAAATTATTAATAGTTTCTAATCTAGTTATTTCAAGTTCTGGTGAAATCGCTAGTGCTTCACTAGTTAAAAAATCATCCATAGGAAAAAATAATACATTATCTGTATAATTGCTTAACGACTTATACATATTATTTGCTTCAAATAAAGTATTACAAACAACTAAAATTGATTTTGTTTTATATAAATAATAATCATATAAATAAATTGCTTTTAATTCATCATTTAATCCTAATATTACTTGCTCATCTTTTATATCAAATAAATTATTAAAAAATTTCATATAAAGTCCTCCATATACGCCAAAAAGATACCAATTGGGTATCAATTATTATTATATTTTGTCATTAATAAATCAAAATTTATTTTAAAGAAATCGTTTATTATATCTTCAGTTTTTATTATTATGTTATTTAATATATTTAATTCATCTTTAGAAAATTTTCCTAAAACATAATCCTTAGTTTCTATCAATTTATTATTAGATATTCCTATTTTTAATCGTTTATAATTTTTTGTACCTAAATGTAATTCAATATTTTTAAGACCATTATGTCCCCCAGATGAACCACTAGATTTTAGTTTATATCTACCAACATCTAAATCTAAATCATCATTAATTATCAAAATGTCATCAATATTAATTTTAAAAAATCTTACAAAATCTTTAACTACTTCTCCTGAAAGATTCATATATTTTTGTGGTTTTAATAATATAACTTTTTCACCATTTATTATTGTTTCTGTATATAATCCATCAAATTTTTTATTGGTAATTTTTAAATTATATTTCAAGCAATAATTATCAATAACCATAAAACCAATATTATGACGTGTATTTTCATAACTTTTTCCGGGATTTCCCAGACCAACTATTAATTTCATAAATTAATCACCTACTTTATTCCATGATATTCATTGTAAACATCTTGTTTTTTCATATTACGATCTTTTGCAACCAATTTAATCGCATCTTTAGTATCTTTTCCTTCTTTTAAATAAAGATTAACATGTTGAGTTATTGTCAAATGTTCGTAAGTTTTTTCATCTTTATTACCTTCAATTACAATAACAAATTCACCCTTAACATCAACTAACTGACAACTTATGTCACTTAAATTTCCTCTATATATTTCCTCAAATTTTTTACTTATTTCCCGGGAAATAGCTATTTTTCTATTTCCCAAAATTTCATACATATCATTTAATGAGTCAAGAATTCTGTGGGGAGCTTCATAAAAAATCAAGGTAGCAGTTTCCATTTTCAATTTTTCTAATTCTTGTTTTCTTTTTGATTGTTTATTACATAAAAATCCATAAAAAAGAAAAGGAAGCGGACTAATACCAGATGTAATTAATGCAGGAATTAACGCTGTTGCACCTGGAAGTCCTACAACATTATATCCGCTATCAATAGCATATTTAGCAAGTTCATATCCAGGATCGCTTATTACAGGAGTTCCTCTATCACTAACAAGACCTACATCACAACCACTAGATAAATATTCAAGTAATTTATCTTTATTTGCCTCTTCATTATAATTAAAACTTGAAATTAATTTCTTTTTTATATCCAATGATTTCAGCAATTGTGATGTTACTCTAGTATCTTCAGCAAATATTACTTCAACATTTTTCATTATATTAACTGCCCTTATAGTTAAATCTTCCATATTACCTATAGGAGTTGGAATTAAATATAAAGTAGGACTATTATCATAACTTTTTTGAGACATATTATCACCTCATTCAAAATATTTTTTTACTTCATCAGTATAAGTACCATCTTCATTATGAACAAATAAAGGTGGAAGAATTTTCATACCACTATTTCCATTCTTTGTTCCTTCAATTAATAAAATATTTGCTTCCTTATCTTTTTTAGGATAAACAAATTGAATTTTTTTTGGCATAATATTATATTTGCGCATTGCACAAATAATATCTAATAAACGTTCTGGTCTATGAACAATAGATATAATTCCGTTATTTTTTAATATTTTTTTACTTATTGAGAATAAATCATCAAGATTTAAAAACACTTCATGACGCGCAATTGTTTTATAATCATTCTTATTTAAGTGAGAATCTTTAGAAACTTTAAAAAAAGGTGGATTACATACAATTACATCATAATATTCTGTTTCAAAATTTTTATATAAATCTCTTATATCAGCATTTATAATATTTATTTGATTTTGTTTATTATTAAGTTCTAAATTTTTTAAAGCAATATCATAAACATCTTTTTGAATTTCAACAGCAGTAATACTTGCGTCTGTTTTTGTAGTCAAAATTAAAGAAACTGGTAAATTTCCACAACCAATATCAAGAATATTTTTGATATTTTTATTTATTGTTACAAAGTTAGGTAATAAAACTGAATCAAGTGAAAAATTAAACATTTCAGAATCTTGATAAACACGTAAATTTTTATAACCTAATAAATAATTATTTTTTTCCACAATTACAACTTCTATTTATTTCTATTATTCCTACATCTTTAACTTCAACTTTATATGATTGCTTTAAAATATCTAAGCTAACAACTATTCCCTTTCCATTTTCTGTATCAACTAAATCACCAACTTTAGGTAGGCATTTACGACAATCTTTGTAACAATCATCCTCATATTTTAAACAACATAAAAGTCTACCACAGACACCATTTATTTTACTTGGATTTAAAGCTATATTTTGATTTTTTGCCATATTAATTGATACTGCTTCTAAGTCTTTTAAAAATCTGGCACAGCATAATTTACAACCACAGACACCTATTCCACCAACTTCTTTTGCTTTATCACGAACACCAACTTGTCTTAATTCAATACGGGTTTTATAGATACTTGCTAATTTTTTTACAACATTTCTAAAATCAACACGTGTATCCGAAATAAATCTAAAAAGAAGCTGACTACGATCGAAAGTAAATTCTGCATCAATTATTTGCATATTAATTTTTTCATCTAAAACAATTTTTTTACATTTAGATAATGCATCTTTTGCGTCTTTAATATTATTTAAATGGGCATAATAATCACCTTTAGAAGCAATTCTCACTATTTGTTTTAATGGTGCATTTAATTTTTTTTCATCAAAATCAATTAAATTAGTAACAACTTTACCAAATTGTAAGCCTCTTTCAGTTTGAACAATTACTGTAACATTTTTCTTCAAATATATTTTACCAGGTAAAAAATAATATATTTTTCCATTTTCTTTAAAATTTACACCTACAACCTTAACCATAAATTCACCTTCTATCTAATTCCATAATTAAATTATCCATTAATAAATTCAAATTTATATTATTTTTAATTTTATTTTTAGCATTTAATATTTTTGTAATTTTTTCGCATATACTATATTCAGTATTATTTTTACTAATATTAGATATATAGTGTATATCATTTTTAAAAATCATTAACTCGTGGCCAATTACATAATTTAAAATATCACGATAAATTAAAATCATTATATCAAAAGCCATTATATTTTTTTCTTTATCATTAAAGAAACTAAACCATAATTTTTGAGTATATAACATTGTATTTATACCATTTTTTTCATAATATTCTACAAATTTTTTTACACAATCAATATAATTAACATTCGGTAAATTATTTAAAAATTCCTCTTGTTTTTCTGGTTGTGAAAAAATCTGATGTGCGATTAATTCTTCATTTGATTCAAAATTTAATTTATTTTTTCTTAAAGAAATAACTTGACACCTAGAAATAATTGTATCAAGTAGTTGATATATGTTATTTGTAACTAAAATAGCAATTATATTTGGGACAGGTTCCTCTAAAAATTTCAAAATTGAGTTTGCTGCTGATGAATTCATTTTTTCTGCTTCATTTATTATATATATTTTTTTAGTACCAAAAACAGCTTTTGTACTAAATTCTTTTTGAAGTTCATCTAATTGTTCTTTTTTTATCCATAATCCATCTGGATTAATAATTTTAATTTCTGGATAACATTTATCATTTATCATTTGACATATATGACAATTTTCACAATTATTAAACACAAAAAATTTGTTTGGACATAACAGTGACTTAATAAAAGAAAAAATAAAATCATCTTTTTTATTATAACCATTTGTCTCAAACAAGTAAGCGTGAACTGTTTTATCATCTTTTACTGAATTTTTCAGTATCGATACAGCAATTGGTTGTTCATTTACATAATCATCAAGCATAACTTCACATCCTTAAAATATGACTGCTAAAATAAAAATAAGTGCCAATAAAGCAGGAAGTCCAAAAAAAGTAATTAATAATACTGTATAAATATTAATTGGTATAATCATTCCTAACGATTGTCCAATTAAATTATAACCATATAATAAAAAAATACTTAATATAAATTTTTTAATAATTTTAAATATTTTCTTTAGCATTGTCCACCTCAAAATTATATTATGAAGCAAACAAATTAATATTACTTTTCTGTTAAATAATTTCTATTTTCTAAAGCCATTTCTAATGTTAAACCATCAATATATTCCATATCTGCTCCAATTGGAACACCATGAGCAATTTTAGAAACTTTAATATTCTTATTTTCTAATTTTTTTTGAATGTATAAAGAAGTTGTTTCACCCTCTACGCTAGGAGTAAGAGCAACAATAACTTCATCAATATTTTCAGTATCAACTCTATCTAATAATGATTTAATATTTATATCATCAGGATTTTTTCCTTCTAATGGTGAAATCAATCCATCTAAAACATGATAAACACCGTGATAACAATTTGTCTTTTCAATTGCTATTATATTTTTAATATTTTCAACAACACAAATTGTTTTAAAATCTCTATTTTTATCTGAACAAATTAAACATAAATCATCCTCAGACAAGTTATTACATTTTAAACAACGTTTTATTTTATTCTTTGAATCAACTAATGATTTTTCAAACATTTCAATAACACTATTATCTAAATTTAAAACCGAAAGAGATAATCTTTCAGCCGTTTTTTCTCCTATACCAGGTAGTTTTTTAAAACATTCTATTAAATTTTTAATTGTTGATGGATACATATTAAAATAAACCTGGCATTCCTTGAGTAAATTTACCCATTTTCTTTTCAGTTTCTGCATCTACTTTTTTCATAGCATCATTAACAGCAACAACTATCATATCTTGTAACATTTCAATATCGTCATTTTCTAAATTTTCTGAATCAATTTTTATATTTACAAGTTCTTTTTTACCATTAACTGTAACAGTTACAAAAGATGACTTTCCTTCAAAATTCATTGAATCAATTTCTTCTTTTGTAGCTAACATATCCTTTTGCATTTTTTGAGCTTGTTTCATCATTGCTTGTATATTCATTCTTATTCCTTCTTTCTAATTATATTCTACTATATTTTTAAACATAGAATCAATAGTAGATTCATCTTTTTTTAAATCTGAATCTTTAAATATATCTTCATAATTTATTAATTCGCTTGTATATTCAAATTTTTTTGTTTTATTATTAAATTGATTTTTAATATAATTCCATTTATTTTGTTCAACGCCAATTACTTTAAATTTAGTACTATATTCATTATTCAAAAATTGTTCTATTTTAGGTATAGATAGATTGAATAATTTTGTTATGTTATCTGTTTTTAAAACAAATAACAAATATTCTTCACTGGCTGCTTTTAGTTCACCATCTAATATCATAGATATTATTTCACCATTTTCAGGATCTAATAATTTGAAATTTAAAGATTTAAATTTTTCTTTATATTCAATAATTATTTTTTTATTTAATTTAGACAGTGTATTATTTATTCTGATGTCTTGCAACTGATTAATTTGATTTTCAATTTCAGGAGAAATCATTTTTTCTTTATTTTCCATTTCTTGTTTCAATTCTACATCTGAATTTTCATTTTTTATATTTTTTGTAGTTAAAGATATAGCTTCATTATTATCTAATTGTTTATTAAATTTTTGTGAATTTTTCTTTATGTTGATAATCTTAATAATTGCTAATTCAAAAATTAATCTAGAATTACTATCATTTTTTATAACATTTACATTTGAATTTAATTCATTTAATATATCTATTAATTGCTCTTCTGTATATACATTTATGAATTCATTATATAATTCACTATAATTATTATCAAAATAATTAGGAATTTTTTTCATCAATAAAATATTTTTATAAAACAAAATTATTTCTTCAATTAATTTTACAAAATTTTTACCACTGTTGTCATAATCATCTATTATATTAAAAATATTTAATAAATCATCATTTGTTAAACTTAAAATCATTTTTTTTAAATCATTTTGTGTTATTGTTCCATTCACATCGTGAACGTTTTTTTCTGTTATAGTATCGTTAGAATAAGCAGCAACCTGATCTAATATGCTTAATGCATCTCTTAATCCGCCATTTGCTAATCTAGATATTTCTTTTAATGCAGAATCATCTATTGTTATTTTTTCTTGTTCGCATACATATTTTAATCGATCATATATTTTAATTTCACTTACCTTTTTAAAGTCATAACGTTGACATCTTGATAAAATTGTTGGTAAAACTTTATGAGGATCTGTTGTTGCTAAAATAAAAATAACATGACTTGGAGGTTCTTCTAATGTCTTTAATAATGCATTAAATGCACTTGTACTAAGCATATGAACTTCATCAATTATATATACCTTATATTTACTTATTGATGGCACTAAATTTACTTTATTTTTAAGTTCCCTTATTTCATCAACACCATTATTTGAAGCAGCATCTATTTCTATGATATCTACATTTTGTTGATTATTTATTTGTGTACAACATACACATTTTTCACAAGGAATACCATTTTCAGGTTGTTCACAATTTATTGTTTTAGCAAATATTTTTGCAGTACTTGTTTTTCCTGTACCTCTTGGACCTGTAAATAAATAAGCGTGACTTATTTTATTTCTACTAATTGCATTTTGTAAAGTTTTAACTATAACATCTTGGCCAATCATTTCATTAAAATTTTTAGGTCTATATTTTCTATATAATGCTTGATACATAAAGTTTCCTCCTATTTTCTTCTTTTCTTAAAGAATTTTTGAATTAGTTCTTTTGCCTCTTTTTCGTAAATACCATTAGTAATTTTTACATTATGGTTATTTTTATTTTCAAATATTTTTTCAACACTTTCAATATAACCAAATTTTTCGTTTTTTGTTGCATAAACTACTCTATCTATTCTAGACTGTATCATTGCGCCAGAACACATTAAACAAGGTTCGACTGTAACATATAATGTACAATCATCCAAATGCCAAGTATTCAATTTTCTACATGCTCTTTCTATTGCTATTATTTCAGCATGTTTTGTTGCAATTTGTTTTTTTTCTTTTTGGTTGTGTGCTTTAGATATTATTTTATTATTTTTAACTACTAATGCTCCAACTGGAACATCATCAAATGCTAAAGATTTTTCTGCTTCTTTTAAAGCTAATTTCATATATATATAATCATTTTTCATATTAATCACCTACAAAAAAGACACACACATTTAGAGGAATTTAAGGCTGCTATCTTCCAATTCTGACCTGTTTCATTCATAAATGTTGTGTCGTAATTAATATATACCATTTAATATTTAAAATCAAATTTTTATTTATTTTTATATAAATTAATTATACATTGTCTAATATAAATTATTTTAATATATTACATTGACTTACTTATACTAATGTTTCACGTGGAACATTGCTTTTATTATTATTTCAATTATTAATTTACATTTTATTTTCTATATATTTTGTTTTTATATCTATGTTTCACGTGGAACATTTTTTTATTATTTTAATTATCAATTTGCATTTTATTTTCTATATATTTTATTTTTATATCTATGTTTCACGTGGAACATTGTTTTTTTTTTATTATTTTAATTATCAATTTGCATTTTATTTTCTATATATTTTATTTTTATATCTATGTTTCACGTGGAA
>CAKOYE010000033.1 GCA_934130485.1 uncultured Bacilli bacterium | reverse complement strand
TTTTTTTATTATTTTAATTATCAATTTGCATTTTATTTTCTATATATTTTATTTTTATATCTATGTTTCACGTGGAACATTGTTTTTTTTTATTATTTTAATTATCAATTTGCATTTTGTTTTCTATATATTTTATTTCTATATCTATGTTTCACGTGAAACATTGTTTATTTTATTATTTCAATTATCAGCTTACATTTTATTTTTTATATATTTTATATTTCTATATCTATATTTCACGTGAAACATTGTTTATTTTGTTATTCTAATTATCAATTTATATTTTATTTTCTATATATTTTATATTTCTATTTCTATGTTTCACGTGAAACATTGTTTATTTTATTATTCTAATTATCAATTTACATTTTATTTTCTATATATTTTTTATTTCTATATCTATGTTTCACGTGGAACATTGTTTTTATTATTATTTCAATTATTAATTTACATTTTATTTTCTATATATTTTGTTTTTATATCTATGTTTCACGTGGAACATTGTTCTTTTTATTATTTTAATTATCAATTTGCATTTTATTTTCTATATATTTTATTTTTATATCTATGTTTCACGTGAAACATAGATAATTTATCACCAAATAAAAAGAAGATAACTAATTATCTTCTTCAACAGAAACATTTTTTTCATCTTTCTCTACAATTGCAATATTACTAACTTTTTGATTATCTTTAAGATTAATCAATTTAACACCTTGAGCTACACGTCCAGATTGGGATATTTGCTCAATAGGAAGTCTAATAATAATACCATTATTTGTAATTATCATTAAATCTTTATTTTCAAGAATAATTTTAAAAGCAATAATATTACCATTTTTTTCAGTTACATTAAGTGCTTTAACACCTTTACTACCTCTATGAGTAATTCTATATTCCTCTATATTAGTTCGCTTACCGTAACCGTTTTCTGTAACAACTAAAACTTCACTATTAGTTTTGCCTATTTCACAACCAACACATTTACCATCATCAACATCAATTCCTTTAACGCCTGATGCAGTTCTTCCCATCAAACGTAATTCTTGTTGATTAAATCTTATCATTCTACCATTAGAAGAAGCTATTAAAACATCATCGTCACTATCAGCTAACTGTACATCAAGTAACTCATCATCATCACGAAGAGTAATAGCAATCTTACCAGTATTCCTTATATTTTCAAATTCTGACAATATTGTCTTTTTAACTATACCATTTAGAGTACAGAAAACCAAACATTTGTTTTTGTCATTTTTTGATACCTTCAACATAGCTTTTATACATTCATCTTTATCAATCTGTAATAAATTAATTATTGGTAAACCTTTTGATTGCCTACTAAATACTGGAATTTCGTATCCTTTCATACGATATACTTTACCTTTATTAGTAAAGAATAAAAGATTATCATGAGTAGTTAAAGAAATCATTTTTTCAACAAAATCTTCTTCATTAGTTGTCATACCTTTGATTCCCATTCCTCCACGATTTTGTGAACGATATGTTTCGCTAGTAATACGTTTAATGTATCCTTTATTTGTTAACGTAACAATTATATCTTCAACAGGAATTAAAGATTCATCTTCTATATAATCCACAGCTGTCATATCAATATGTGTTCTTCTTTCATCACTATATTTATCTTTTATTTCTGTTAATTCCAGTTTAATAATATCTAAAACCTTCTGTTCTGATCCTAAAATAGATTTTAATTCTTCAATACGTTGTAATAAATCTTTAAGTTCTAGTTCAATCTTATCCTTCTCTAATCCAGTTAACCTTCTTAATTTCATTTCTAAGATAGCTTCACATTGAATAGCATCTAGTTTAAATTTAGAAGTTAATTGTTCTTTAGCTATTTCATCTGTTTTAGAAGATTTGATAATTTTAATAACCTCATCAATATTATCTAGAGCAATTTTTAAACCTTCTAATATATGAACACGTGCTTCACATTTATTTAAATCAAATTTAGTTCTTCTTATTATTATTTCCTTTTGATAATCAATATACTTAACAATAATATCTTTAAGTCCTAAAGTTTTTGGTACACCATTATCAAGCATTAAGAAAATAATTCCATAATTTGTTTGAAATTGTGTGTGCTTATATAAATTATTTAAAACAACTTGAGGATTAGCATCTCTTTTTAAAGTAATTGTAATTTTAATTCCTTCCTTTAAATCAGTATGATAATCAGAAATTCCTTCAATTGTTTTATTATGAACTAATTCAGCAACCTTATTTTTTAATTCCATAGTATTAACGCCATAAGGCACTTCATCAATAATTATAAGATTTTTTCCATCTTTTTCTTCTATTCTTGCTTTACTTCTTATAGTAATAGTTCCACGACCTGTTTCATAAGCCTTCTTTATACCACTATTACCTAATATTATTCCACCAGTTGGAAAATCAGGACCCTTAATATATTGCATCAATTCTAATGTATCAATATCGTGATTATCGATATACGCAATGCAGCCATCAATAACTTCTCCGAGATTATGTGGTGGGATATTAGTTGCCATACCAACAGCAATACCCATTGTACCATTAACTAAAATATTAGGAAATCTAGAAGGTAAAACAGCTGGTTCTTTCTCACTTTCGTCAAAGTTTGGAATAAAATTTACAGTGTCTTTATTTATATCCCTAACTAGTTCAAGAGAAATCTTTGATAATCTAGATTCGGTATAACGCATTGCTGCTGCACCATATCCTTCGATATTACCAAAATTTCCGTGACCATCAACAAGCATATGTCTATAATTAAAATCTTGAGCCATTCTAACCATTGCTTCATAAATTGAAGAATCACCGTGTGGGTGGTATTTACCCATAACATCTCCAACAATACGAGCTGATTTTTTATGTGGTTTATCTGGTGTATAACCAGATTCATACATTGACCATAAAATTCTACGATGAACAGGTTTTAAACCATCTCTTAAATCAGGAAGTGCACGAGCAACAATAACACTCATTGAATATTCCAAAAATGATGATTTAACTTCTTCGACAATATTATTTTCTTGTAATCTATCTCTACTATGATCCATACTTCACCTCCTATATATCCAAATTTTCTACATAAACAGCATTTTGTTCAATAAATTCTCTTCTTGGTTCTACTTCATCACCCATTAATTTAGAGAATATTGCATCTGCCGCAATTAAATCGTCAACTGTTATTTTTCTTAAAATTCTAGTATTAATATCCATTGTTGTTTCATTAAGTTCTTCAGCATCCATCTCTCCTAAACCTTTCATACGGAAAATTAAATACTTTGTGTTAGGATTTAATGATGCTAAATAACTATCTCTTTCCTCTTCATTTAAAACATATTTAGTAGTTTTTCCGTGTTTAATACAAAATAATGGAGGTTGCGCTGCATATACGTGACCAGCTTCAACAATTGGTCTAAAAAATCTATAAAACAAAGTTAATAATAAAACTCTAATATGTGACCCATCAACATCGGCATCGGTCATAATAATAATTTTATGATATCTAAGTTTATTCAAGTCAAATTCTGCACCTATTCCTGTTCCAAAAGCTGTAATAATTGTTCTAATTTCCTCATTAGATAAAGCCCTATCCATTCTTGCCTTTTCAACATTTAATATTTTACCTCTTAAAGGAAGAATTGCTTGAGTCATTGAATTTCTACCCTTTATAGCAGATCCTCCGGCACTATCCCCTTCGACTAGAAATATTTCACAAATTTTTGGATCTTTATCTTTACAATCAACTAATTTTCCACCAAAATTAACAACATCTAAATCACTTTTTCTACGTGTTAACTCTCTTGCCTTTTTGGCAGCTACTCTAGCTCTTGCAGCAGTCATCGTCTTTTCAACAATAATTTTAGCCTCATCAGGATTTTCCATTAAAAATCTATCAAATCCTGCTGAAAATACATTATCAGCAAGTTTTCTAACCTCAGAATTACCTAAACGACCTTTTGTTTGACCTTCAAACTGAGGATTAGGATGTTTACAAGAAACAATCATTGTTAAACCTTCTTTGACATCATCACCTGTTAATGAATCATCTTTTTCTTTTAACATATTAGTTTTTCTTGCATAATTATTAATAATACGAGTTAATGCTCTTCTAACCCCTTCCTCATGTGTTCCTCCATCATGAGTATTAATATTGTTAACAAATGAATAAATACTATCAGAATAACCAGAATTATATTGCATAGCAACTTCAAATATAATTCCATCTTCTTCTCCTTCTAAATGAATAATTTGATTGTGAATTGGAGTTTTATTTTTATTCAAGTATTTAACATATTCACTGATTCCACCTTCATAATGGAATACCTCACCAGTCGTATCTTCTAAATCCCTATCATCACGTAAAGTTAATTTTAAACCTTTATTTAAAAAAGCTAACTCTCTTGTTCTAGTTTTCAAAGTTTCATAATCATATATATCAGTATCAAAAATATCAGGATCTGGTTTAAATGTTACTGTTGTACCAGTTCTATTTAATTCACAATCACCTATAACAGTTAATTTTTGAACTGTTTTTCCACCATTTTCAAACTTAGTTTCATAAATTTTACCATCTTTATAAACAGTTACAACAACCCATTTAGATAAAGCATTAACTACACTTGCTCCAACTCCGTGTAATCCACCAGAAACCTTATACCCGCCTCCGCCAAATTTTCCACCAGCGTGAAGTACTGTATAAACTGTTTCAACTGTTGAAATACCAGTTTTAGGATGAACACCAACAGGAATTCCACGACCATTATCTTTAACAGTTATCGAATTATCTTTATTGATAATTATTTCAATATTATTACAAAACCCAGCTAATGCTTCATCTATTGAGTTATCAACAATTTCCCATACTAAATGATGCAAACCTTTAACATCAGTTGTACCAATATACATACCAGGTCTTTTTCTTACAGCTTCAAGACCTTCTAAAACTTGAATATCCGACGCATCATAATGTCCATTATTTTCATTATTCATTACCATCTACCTCCATCTTTTCGCATATAATGTTGCCATTTTCTATTTCAAATAGCTTTGCCTTTTTTTTAATAGAATTATCAATACTTTTTAAATCAGTTGTCGTTATAATTGTTTGAATATTATTATCAATATACTTTAATAAATGATTTTTTTTCTCATCATCCAATTCACTAAATACATCATCCAAAAGTAAAATTGGTGTATCATTCTTTATTTGTTTTAAAATTTCCACACTTGCTAGTTTAATCGACAAAATAGCAAGTCTTTGTTGACCTTGTGAACCATAATTTTTTAAATTTAGATTATCTAAGTAAAATTCAATATCATCTTTATGAGGACCAAACATTGAACTTTTAATTTTTACTTCTGAATCAAAATTACGCTCAAATTTTTCAAGAAAAAGTTCCGTTAACTCTTGATCAGATATAGAATCAAAATTTTCTATATTAAAATTATTAATATATTTTATATGAAAACCACTTAATTTAGTTAAATCAAAAAAAATACTTGGTACTATTTCATTTAATTTATTAATAAATTTATCTCTTAATCTATAAATCAATATTGCTTGTTTTATAAAATAATCATTAATAATAGATAAATATTGATTATCATAATCATAAAAACTATTTATTTTTTTTAAATAGTCATTTCTTAATTTTTGAACCTTTCTAAAATTATTTAAAACAACAAGATAATTTTCATCAAACTGACTAATTTCTGAATTAATATATCTTCTACGTATATTAGGAGAGCCTTTAATTATGTCTAAATCTTCAGGATAAAAAATAATTATATTTAACTTAGATATATATTCACTAACTTTTTTATATAAATTATCATCAATAAAAATTTGTTTTTTTTCATTGTTTAAAAAAATTTCTAATTTTGTATCAAATATATTATTATCTTTCATTATTCCAGTTATTTTTAAAAATTTTTCGCCATTCTTAATTAAATTATTATCAATAAAAGATCTATGTGATTTTGTAAAACTTAAATAGTATATACTTTCTAATAAATTAGTCTTTCCTTGGGCATTATTTCCATAAAAAATATTAATTCCAGGACTTAATGACAAATTTGTATCACTATAATTACGAAAATTTTTAACACTTAGCTGTTTTAAAATCATCTTTTACCTCTTTTTTTTAATTTAAAGTTCATTAAATCAATTTTCTATATAAACATATACTCCTATACACACTTAATATTATAGCACAAAAAAATACGTAAAAAAATAAAAAATGAGTTAAATAACTCATTTTTTTAATAAAAATTACTTACATTCCTTTTCTTTTTCTTAAAATTGATTCTAATCTTGTTGAACGTAAAACTTGATTTTCTAAAGAACCATAGGAAACATCAACTTCTATTACTTTTCCATTTTTAAACACTATTTCTGTTTTCCCATTATTTTTAGAATAGTTTTCAATATTATTTAAAGAGATCCAAGTACAATCAGTAAGTCTAGGAGAATTGGTTGGAAAGAAAATCATAGAAGAAGTTTCTTCAACAATGACAGGTGCTTTATAATTAACGCCAATTAAACTTTTTGTACCTTCGTGTCTTCCATTTAAAGAACTTCCAAAAAATCTACAACTGTCATCAACAATTTTTGTAGCACTTTTATTAACAATAAAATTATCACCTATTTCAATAACTTCACTCTTTTTTGAGTCAATAGGAATTATTGCTAAAGTGTCTTGAGAAATTTCATAACTATTTATCATAATATCACCCCCTATAGATATTTTTCGAAAAAAATATCCAATTTCCTTTTTTATAACACATAAAATTGTCGAAATTGCTCAAAAAATGTCTAAAAAAAAAGGAAAATTGTTTAAAATTAACAATTTTCCACATATTAATATGTTCTTATAGGTAATATAAGTTCAATTAAATTTTCATTATCAACATCAGTAATAACTATTGGTTTTACCTCACCATTAAACTTTAATTCTATATCTGTACAATCAAAAGCCTTTAAAGCATCCATCATATATCTAGAACTAAATGCGATTTTTATATTACCTGAATTATTTTTATTAGCAAGTATTGTTTCTTCAACATTTCCAATTTCTGGAATATTAGAAAATATTTTTATTCTATCTTCAAAACTTTCAAGTTTAATAGTATTTTTATCATCTTCATTTGTTAATAATGATGCTCTATCTAATGAAGCATAAAAATCGTTTAAATTAACCTTAATTTTTAACTCAAATTCTGTAGGTATTAATTTAGATGTATCAGGATATGTTCCATTAATTAATCTAGACATAAATATTATATAATTAAACTTAAATATTATTTTATTACTAAATATATGAAGTTCTATATTATCTTCTTCATCATTAAATAATTTAACTAATTCATTTAAATTTCTAGTTGGAATCAAAATATTAACATTATCATCTGTTGAAGAATTTAAAATAACTGTTTTTTTAGATAAACGATAAGAATCTGTTGCAGTACATTCTAAAACATTATCAGTTATTTTTAAATTAATACCTGTTAAAACTGGACGTGATTCTTGATTAGATGTAGCAAAAACTGTTTGATTAATGATTGTTTTAAAAAGTTTTTTACTAACTAAAATAGGACTTAAACTATTTTCAAGTTCTAAATCAGGAAAATCATTAACATTATTACAATTTAAGTTACAAGATGTATTTTCTGTATATATATATAATTTAGAATCAACTAGTTCTTCTATATTAACAACTGTATTAGGTAATTTTTTTACTATTTCATATATATATTTACCTGATACAACAATATCACCACATTCTTCTATATCCTCAATTTCATTTTTATCAATGAATGTTTTAATTGCAATCTCATTATCTGTACTCATCATATATAAACCATCTTGTGTTAAATTAAATTTTATACAGTTAAGTATTGGAATTAAATTTTTACTAGATATACCTTTTATAACATAATTTAGATGTTCCATTAAAATATTTTTTTTAATTTTTAATTTCATAAAGTTCTCCTTTTATATTTATTTTTTTATTAATTATTGTTATTATTAATGTTCAAAATGTTCATAACTTTATATTTTTGTTATATATAAAGACTAAATAAGAAAAGTTTTTATGTTCAAAACTATTTAATTTGTGCTACTAACTTGTTTATTTCTATTTCGAACTCTTTATTTTTTTTCATTTCTTTTTTGATTTTATCAACAGAATGCATTACAGTAGTATGATTTTTTCCACCAAATTCTATACCAATTTTAGGAAGAGATTCTTCCAAAACAATCCTACATAAATACATTGCGATTTGTCGCGCTAGTGCAATATTAGCTACCCTCTTTTTACTTTTTAAATCATCAATTGATACATTGTAGTTTTGTGAAACAAGTTGTTGGACTTGATCCATTTTATTCTTTGATATAACAGTTTTTGAAAAGAAGTCTTTAAGTGCTTCTACAGTAACATCAAGTGTTATTGATTTTTCGTTCATAGTAGCAGCATAAGCGGTAACCCTTGTAATTGCTCCTTCAAGTTTTCTTATATCGGTTGAACAATTGCTAGCAATATATTCCTTAACATCTTCTGAAAATTCTTCTTGCATAAAATTACTTTCAATCTTTTTATTTATAATTTGCATTCTAAGATCAAAATCAGGTGGAAGAATATCAGCAGTTAAACCCCAGTTAAACCTTGTTTTTAAACGATCTTCTAGTCTTTTTAAGTCATCAGGAGATCTATCTGAAGATATAATTATTTGCTTGTTATTAGCATATAATTCATTAAAGGTGTGGAAAAATGCTTCTTGAGATTTATCAGCAACTTGTAAATATTGAATATCATCAATCATAAGAACATCTATATCTCGATATTTCTTTTTAAAGTTTTGCACATCATCAATATTATTACCATCACTTTTTCTATGTAAATCAACAAAATCATTTATAAAATCATCACTTGTTATGTATAAAACTTTTTTCTTACTGTTTTGCACAATATAATTTCCGATAGCGTGCATCAAGTGTGTCTTCCCTAACCCACTATTACCATATAAAAATAAAGGATTATACATAATACCAGGTTTTTCAGCAACTGCAAAAGCAGAAAGCCGTGCAAATTTATTTGATTTACCAACAATAAAGTTATCAAATGTATATTGTGGATTTAAGTTTGATTCAAAATTAAACGCTGGAACCCCTACTTCATCAGTATTTATTTTGACATTTTCATCAATTTCTTCTTCTGTATAATATTCAAAAGCAAAATTTGAACCAGCTATTTCATTAAACACTTCACATACTAAATCATTATAATTTTCTTTTAAATATTTTTTATGAACATGTGTTGGAACCTTTATTTTAGCAACATTATTATTTAAATCAAATAATTCTGTTTCGGAAAACCAAGTTTCAAATACAATTGAAGACAAATTTTCCTTAAATTTCTTTAACGCCTCTTCCCAAATATTTTTTAAATCCACAATAATACACCTCTACTCCTGACTTATTAACATATTTTAAACTATTTTTTATAAAAAATAAATAGTTTTGAACACAAAAAAATAAATTTCAACATTTTTTGCACATAAAAACTTTTAAGTAAAATTAATATCAAATAAAAATTTAAACATATATGTTCAAAAAATATAAACATAGAAAAACGATAGTTTATAAGTTTTGCACAAAAATTGTGTATTTTTAAAAATATATTTGACAAATTGTAAATAAATATATATAATTGAAAAAGCAACGGAAAATTTTTGAATCAGGAGGTGTATTAGATGAAAAGAACTTATCAACCAAATAATCGTAGAAGAAGTAAGAAACAAGGTTTCTTAGCAAGAATGAAAACAAAAATTATAAATAGTAGAAGAAGAAAAGGACGTAAAGTTTTATCACGTTAACAATAACCACTAAAAAATTAGTGGTTTTTTACTATAAGAGGGTTATATATGAAAAAAATAAATATAATTAAAAGTAATGATGAATATAATAGGATAATAAAGAATATTAAACCATATAAAACAAGAGAATTAATAGTTTTTATTGAAAAAAAACAAGTGGACAAGTATAGATTTGGATTTTCAGTAAGTAAAAAAATAGGTAATGCTGTTACAAGAAACAAAATAAAAAGACAACTTAAAAGTATTCTTGATAAAAATATCTATGAAAATAATTTCAATTGTATTATAATAGTGAGGAAAGGTTATTTAGATTCAACTTATTTAAATATAGAAAAATCTTTAACTGAAATAGTAAAAAAATTTAGAATTACCAAGGAGGAGAAAAGTGAAGAATAAATTTACAAAATTAATAATAATGACATTTTTAGTATTTAGTTTAACAGGATGTACGAAATATTTGAAAGATTCTGATAAAAAAATAGTAAAAAATGAATTGACAGGTCAAAATTTAGCTTCAAATATTTTATGTAAACCAGAAGCAGAAGAAACAATCGCTACATATGAAAAATATGATTTTGATTTAAGTGAATTGCCAGAATGTAGTAAATTAAGCCTAAATAATACTAAATATGATGGTATTTGGACAACTGTTTTTGTAAAACCTTTAGCAATAATAATTGTCAAAGTAGGTGAGTTAACAAAAAATTACGGTTTATCTATTTTATTAATTACGATTATAATTAGATTAATATTATATCCAATAACAAAAAAGACAGCAATGCAATCAGAGAATATGAAAAATGCTAAACCAGAACTTGATAAATTAGAAAAAAAATATGAAAATAAAACATCGCAAGATGATTTAATGAGAAAAAGTCAAGAAATGATGATGATATATAAAAAATATAATATAAATCCTATGACTGGTTGTTTATTCTCACTTATTCAAATTCCATTATTTTTCGCATTCTTTGAAGCTATGAATAGACTTCCAGCAATTTTTGAAGAAAATTTTCTTGGTCTAGAATTAGGAACAAGTCCATTAATCGGACTTCAAAATGGACACTATTATTATCTTATTTTAGTGGTATTAGTAGTATTAGCTACATATTTCTCATTCAAATTAAATAGTACAGCATCAATGACACCAGAAGCAGAAAAACAAATGAAAATGATGAGTAATTTCTCTATTATATTTATAGGAATAGCGTCTATTTCTATGTCAGCAGGTATTGAACTATATTGGATTGCTAATAGTACATTTACAATAATTCAAAATTTGATAGTAAAAAGAGGTAAAGCTAAATGTGTGAAGTAATTGAAATTGAAGGAAAAAATGAACAAGAAATAAATGAAAACATAACAAAAGAATTGAATTTATCAAAAAATGATGTAGTAATTATTGATAGTGTAGAAAAGAGTAGTTTATTTAAAGGAAAAAAAATAATATCTAAAGTAATAAAAAAAGAGGATATAAAGAATTATATAAAAATTTTTTTCTTAACTTTGGCAAAATCATTTAATATATCTATTAATTGCGAAATAAAAAATGAAGAAAATGAATTTAACATTTTACTTATATCTGATAATAATGCAATACTAATTGGAAAAGCAGGAAAAAATTTGAATGCAATTCAAGTTATTTTAAGAACAATTATAAAAAGGATGACAAATAATAAAGTAAAGATAAATATAGATGCATCTAATTATAAAGCTAAAAAAATAGAAAATTTAGAAAATGAAATCAAAAAAATAATTGGTGAAATACTTGAAACAAAAGTTGACGTAAAACTTGATCCAATGAATTCGTATGAAAGAATGATTGTGCACAACTATGTTAATGATTACGAAAATTTAAAAACTGAAAGTATTGGTGAAGAACCAAATAGATATATAGTTATTAAATATAGAGAAGATTAGATTTAATTTTCTCTTTTTAATTGACTAAAAAAAAATAATAATATAAAATTATATGGAAAGAGGGTACACAAGTGAAAATAGAAAAATATTTAGAAAAAGATCACGAATATTATAATATTGTGGCAAGTATTTTAAATAACCCAGAATTTGAGAGAAGAAAAAAATTTCGTCATCATGGCGATAGGACAGTATATGACCATTGTTTAGCCGTTTCAATATTATCATATAGAATTGCTAAAAAATTAAAAATGGATTATAAAAGTGCTGCAATAGGTGGCCTACTACATGACTTTTATTATAAACCTTGGCAAGAAGAAAAAGATACAAGACCATTTTTTAAAAAACATGGATTTTCTCACGCTGGTGAAGCCTTAGAAAATTCCAAAAAACATTTTCCAAATTTAATGAATAAAAAAGTAGAGGATATAATAAAAAAACATATGTTTCCACTTAATATTAGACCTCCAAGATATAAAGAATCGTGGTTAATATCAATTGTTGATAAATATGTTTCTATGGAAATATTTAAAGATGTAAAAAATTTACCAAGATACATTGGTATA
>CAKOYE010000032.1 GCA_934130485.1 uncultured Bacilli bacterium | reverse complement strand
GTATCGCCACAACAAGCCATAACAATATCTGGTTCTAATCCTTGATCATTACTAGCAAAATCCCATCTGCCTATTCCTTTTGTACAATGCTTAACAGCTTCATCCATTGTAAGCCATTGTGGACGTGGATGTTTAGAAGCTATAATTACATTAATATAATTTTTGCTTTTTATACAATGATTAAAAACAGATAATAAACAATTGGCATCAGGAGGCAAATACATTCTAACAATATCAGATTTTTTAGTTACTAAATGATTTAAAAATCCTGGATCTTGATGTGTATAACCATTATGATCTTGTTGCCAAATATGACTTGATAAAACATAATTTAATGACGCTATTGGTAATCTCCAAGGTAATTCTTTGGTTACTTTCAACCATTTAGCATGTTGACTAGCCATAGAATCTACAATACGAACAAAAGCTTCGTAACTATGGAAAAATCCATGTCGACCTGTTAACAAATATCCTTCTAACCAACCTTCACATAAATGTTCAGATAACATTGAATCAAGTACTCTACCATTTGTAGATAAAAACTCATCTTTTTGCATTATAGCAGCATCCCACTGACGATTAGTTGTTTCGAATATTGCATTCAAACGATTAGATAAAGCCTCATCTGGTCCAAAAACTCTAAAATTTTTATTATCATCATTTAATTTAATAATATCTCTAACATATTTACCAAGTTCAGTCATATCGGAAGCTAAAACTTCACCAGGATAGTTTACATGAACACCATAATCTCTATAATCAGGCAGACGCAATTCACGTAATAATTTTCCACCATTAGTTATAGGATTAGCACCCATTCTACGATTTCCAACAGGAGCTAATTCACGAAGTTCGGAAATTAAACGACCATTTTCATCAAATAACTCACTTGGTCGATAACTTTTTAACCAAGACTCTAATATTTTAACATTTTCCTGAGCATTTACATTAACAACTACAGGAACTTGATGTGATCTAAATGTTCCTTCAATTTGTTTTCCATCAACATATTTAGGGCCCGTCCAACCTTTTGGTGTTCTTAAAACAATCATAGGCCATATAGGTCTTTCAGTTAATTCACCTGTTGCCGCCATTCTTTTTATTTTTTTAATGTCAGAAACAACTTTATCTAAAACCTCTGCCATACATTCATGCATATACATAGGATCTTCGCCTTCAACATAATAAGGCTTCCAACCACATCCAACAAAAAAGTTTTCAAGTTCCTTTTTAGAAATTCTAGAAAAAATCGTTGGATTAGCAATCTTATAACCGTTCAAATGTAAAATTGGTAAAACTACACCATCATTTTTCGGATTTAAAAATTTATTTGAATGCCATGACGTAGCAAGAGGACCAGTTTCTGCTTCCCCATCTCCAACTACACAAGTCGCGATTAAATCAGGATTATCTAAAACAGCACCAAAAGCATGAGATAAACTATATCCTAATTCACCACCCTCATTAATAGACCCAGGTGTTTCTGGAGCAACATGACTTGAAATTCCACCAGGAAAACTAAATTGCTTAAATAATTTTTTTAAACCTTCCTCATCCTCAGTTATGTTTGGATAAACCTCACTATAAGTTCCCTCTAAATATGTATTAGCAACTAAGGCATTTCCACCGTGTCCTGGACCTGATAAATAAATCATATTTAAATCATATTTTTTTATTATACGATTTAAGTGTACATAAATAAAATTCTGACCAGGAACAGTTCCCCAGTGACCTACTACATTAGGTTTAATATGTTTCATTGTTAATGGTTCTTTTAATAAAGGATTATCTAAAAGATATAATTGACCTACTGATAAATAATTAGCAGCTCTAAAATAAGCATCAATACGTCTTAACATATCATCAGATAAAACCTTGTTTTGATTTTCATAATCCATAAAATCCCTCCACTATATTAGTATTATATAATATTAAAATATTATTAACAAATATAAAAAATATAATTTTACTAAACTTTACAAAAAAAATACAAAAAACATTAATTATTTTTTTGTATCCTTATAATATCTAATTTCCGATAAATCTTCTAACAAATTATCAAGTTCTATATCAACATAATCTTCATTATTTATAATTTCTTCTATATCAAAAATTAAAGATGATAAATTAGTATATTTTTTATAATCAATTTGATTTCGATTTAAAATATTAATTTGATTATTTGATAACAATATATCATTGTTATGATATGTTAAAAATGAAGATTCAATATCCAATTCATCAACTAATTTATTTATATCTAAATTATTACCTTTGAAAATCATAATTATTTAACTAGTATTGAAGCAGCTTTCATTACTGCCAATCTGCCATATTCATAAGTTAATGAACCCTGTTGATAAGCTATAAAAGGTGGTCTTATTGGTCCATCGCAAGATAATTCTATAGAAGAACCTTGAGTAAACGTGCCTGCGGCCATAATAACCTGATCAGTATAACCAGGCATATCCCAAGGAAGTGGAAGTGAATATGAATCAATGGGAGAACCAGATTGAATTCCTTGACAATATTTAACCAAATCATCTGGATTGCCAAATTCAATATTTTGAACAATATCAGCTCTTTTTTGATTGTATTTTGGATCAACTTTATATCCCATTTTTTCTAATAAACAACTTGTAAAAATAGCTGTTTTTAAACTACTTGCAACAACACTAGGCGCTAAAAATAATCCCTCTAATAAACTTTTATTCATTCCTAAACTTGGTCCTACTTCTTTTCCTTCACCTGGTACAGTCAGTCTTTCAGCTGCTAAAGAAACTAAATCTTTTCTTCCTACAATATAGGCGCCATTTGGAGCAATTCCACCACCTAAATTTTTAATTAGCGAGCCAACAACCATATCTGCACCAACCTCAGTAGGCTCCATCTTATCTACAAATTCACAATAACAATTATCAATCATTATGATAACATCTTTATCTACTTCGCGTATTTTTGCAATAACTTTTTCTAACTTTTCTATTGTAATACTTTCTCTCGTAGAATAACCTTTTGATCTTTGAATTTCGATTAATTTGATTTTTTTTAACTTCAAAGTATTAACGATTTTATCTATATCAAAATTATTATCAATCAAATCTATTTGTTCATAATTAATTCCAAATGATTTTAAAGAACTAGGATTATCTTTAATACCGATTACTTCTTCTAATGTATCATAAGGTTTACCAGTTATACTTAACATAATATCACCGGGTCTTAAAACTGCAAACAACGCAACAGTTAAAGCATGACTTCCAGAAATAAACTGGCTTCTAACTAAAGCGTCCTCTGATTTAAAAATTTCTGCATATATACTTTCTATAGTATCACGACCTATATCACCATATCCATAACCAGTTGTTGAATTAAAATGAACATCCGAAACTCTATTATTTTGAAATGCTAGTAAAACTTTTAAACTATTATAAGCTGCAATTTCATTAACTTTATTTATTTCTTTTTCTATTATTTTATCAACTTCATTTGATAATGAAATTATTTCTTTTTTAATTCCAAAACTTTCAAACATTTAATAACCTCCATCCACTCGTATAACTGAACCATTAATATAACTTGCTTCATCACTTGCTAAAAAAGCAATTACATTAGCAATTTCATAAGGTTCAGAAAATCTTTCAAGCAAAATTTTTTTATTTTCTTCTTCAATAAATTCTCCAGCCAATTCCTTATTCATTTCCGTATTTATCCATCCAGGAGCAACACAATTAACTCTTATATATGGAGCAAATTGACGAGCTAAATTATGTGTCAACGAAATAACACCAGCCTTTGATGCATCATAGTCTAAACTATATGGATAATATGTATCAATCGCATTAGTAGATGATACATTAATAATTGTTCCACTTTTTTCTTTTAACATTAAAGAACCTATATATTTACTAACTAAAAACGTTCCAATTAAATTTACGTCAATTATTTTTCTAAAATTTTGAACAGTTTTATCTTCAAACAATGTATCAATCGCAATACCAGCATTATTAATCAAGCAATCAACTTTTTCATAATTATTTTTAATTACATCAATCATATTAATAACTTCTTGTTCATTAGAAATATCAGCTTTAACCAATAATACAAAAACACTATAATTTTCCAATATATATTTTTTTAAATTAAGTGCTTCCTCATAACTATTATTATAATTAATAATAATATTGTAGTTCAATTTAGCAAATTTTAATGCACATGCACGACCAAGTCCCCTACTACCACCAGTAATTAAAACAGTTTTTCTATCATTCATAAAAATTACTCCTACTTTTTATTCAATAAAATCATCAGAATCATTATTATATAATCTATCAATTTTTTCATTTAATTTAATAATTTCACTATATATTAATTCTAATTTATTTTCAATATTGTTAATTTTCTTTTGTTTACTTCTTTTATTAAAAAAATTAAACAAGGAAACAATCAATATTATTATTATACATGCTAAAATAATAAAAACCAAATATGAAGCAAAAACTTGATATGAAAAATCTAAATCAAACATACTAATCACCATAACAATTATAACAGAAAAATATTTAATATTAAACACTACAAAAAAGAATTAACAACATTCTGTGTAGTAAATAACTAATATTTACCTTTAACCATTTATTATAAATTACATAAAAATTATAATATACTAACTATATATAATCAACAAAAAAGTACAAAATAAAATTTTGTACATAAACTATATTATAATTTTTTAATATTAATAATAATTAAAATTTACTAAAAACATTATCTCAAACACTATTTTTAAACTTAAATAAATATTTGAATTTGTTTCACGTAAAATTTTAATAAACACAATATTTCTTTGCTAGTCATATTTGAACTTTTTATTTTTGAAAAAAATTCTTTAATTATACTATATATTTTTTCATTATTACTTATTAATGAATCCTCTGAAATTTCACATAAAAAACAAAATAAATAATAATAATATGAAAGCGGTATATGAGATATATTATTAATACAAATTAAATCAATAAAGGTATTATTCAAAGTATTTAAAAAATGTTCTAATTTTATTAAAAATTTTTTAGCGTCGTTTATAGCGCTACAATATTTAAGTCGTAATTTACTTATATTTTCCTGATTAATAAATATATTTTTATCTTTATATTTATTGAAATCATTTAACCAATTAGCAACTTTTATATTACTATAATTACTAAAATTTATATCATTATAAAGCTTATTATAAAATAAATAAGATAATCTTAAAATAATTATATTAGGTTTACCATTTTTATTTTTTTTAGGTAACAATTTTTCAAGAAAATTAAGAATACATACATCACAATATTCCATTATTTTTCTATCACAAGTTAAATTTAACATTCTATATGAATTTTCCTTTATAAGAGAAGCATTCTTATTTAATCTAACAAAATAATCAATAGTATTAAAACAATTATTGCCCAAATCCTTTGTTTTATAAATATATAAATAACTATTCAATATTTTATTAACATAAGCAATTGGTAATAATTTTTCACTTTTCTTATTTTTAAATGATAAATTATTCAATTCACTTAAGACACGTAATCCTTTTAAAGAATAACCATTTTTATTAGAATATTCTAATTCACCACTTTCATTCATAAAAGGTGATTCAAGAAATCCGAGAATTGAAAGCAATCTTTGTTGACCGTCAACAACTTCAGTAATATAATTTCTAGAAACAATTTTATCACACGTTAAAATATAGGGAATTCTAATACCTAATAAAATACTCTCAACTATTCGTGAAGATAAAGTAGAATTCATTATTTCACATCGTTGATAATGTGGTCTTAAATTATAACTTGAATTATCTAATTGAATCAATAAATTTGAAATTTGGATTTTCGCAGGTGTAAAATTAAAATCTCTATTATAAAGTTCATCAAAATTTTTAATTACCTTTGTTTTGTTATTTTTTTGTTCTAACTCTTTAAAATATGAATCCATTTTGATATTGTATTCATTTTGAAAATAAGTTGCAACAACAAAAAACTTCTTGTAAATAAATTTACTGTAATGAGCATGATAAATATCGAAATTATTTTCTACTTCCTCTCTTTCACCAAAAAATTCCAAATATTTCATAAAATCAAAAGATAATGGATTTATTAAATCATCTTTTCTTATAATTGAAATAAGCCAATATGTTGCCTCAATAAATGGTTTAGAATGTAATTTAGGATATTTCTCCCACTTTTGGGTATTAATTAAACAATTAAAAATTTGATTAATATTTATAATAAAATCCTCAAAAATTAAATTTTTATTTAAATTATCTATATTAGGTAAATAATTTTCTTCAATTCGCGTTTGCACATCAGGTGCATAAGAAAAATTATGAATATTAGAATAAGTTGAGGAAATTAACAATCTACAATTAAGCAAAATATTATCAATTTTGTTTTTTTTCTTTCGACCATTATAAAGTTTTAAATTTTCTAACAATTCTAAAAATTGATCATTTTCAGCTATTTTATTTCTTAATTTTGTTGTTATATAATCATCATAATATTGTGCTTTTTGAATTTCTTCAACTTCTAATCTAAGTCCAGTATTATATATTGTATATAAATATCTTAAAACCTCAAATTCTTCTTCTTCTGTTAAACTTCTATTGTCATCTTGCTTAACTTCACATGAATAATCTAATATTTTAATACATGCATTACGATTAAAATAATTTTTTTGATTGTCATTTTTTGATAATTCCTCATAATTTTTATTAGCTAAAAATTTTAACTGATCCAAACCTTTTTCATCTAATTTGAATTCATTATTATAAAAACTTTTAATAGTATTAAATCTATTATAGCCATCAACTATAACTGTATGATTATTATTTTTAAATCTTATAATTGGTTGTAAAGAGCAATTTAAAAAAATGCTTTCTATATAATTTATTTTATTCTTCTTATTCCATTTTTTATCAGTTTCAAATGGTCTTTCAATCAAATTAATAGTTTCATCAAATCCTATTGATGATGGACTAACATTATGTTCTTCACATTTTAAATTATTATTAATAAGAGCTCTCAAAGAAATTTCATTTATCATATTTTCCTCCATTCAAAGTAACTGGTTGAATATGTTATCATAAATGGGGAGGTGAATTATACAGCATATATGCGGTATTTTATAAATATTAATAATATTTTTGGAAAAGTAATTACTAAATTAAGAAAAGAAAAAGGTTTAACTCAAGAAAAAATTGCCGAATTGGCTAACATCAATGAAAAATATTACGGAAAAATTGAAAGAGGAGAATCATCACCAACACTTATATATATTATTAAAATATGTGATGCATTAGAAATAAAAAGTTACGATTTAATGAAAAAATATGAGGATTATAAAACTAGGATTTAAATTTAAATCCTAGTTATTACAATAAAAGCCTTATAAAATAAGGTTTTTTTTCAAATTTGAGGCGATAACAAAGGTTATCTGAAACCCTAAAGTAAAAGTTGATAAACAACTAATTCCTATAAGCATTATAACATTATAGATAATTAATTACAACTTATAAGTTCATAATTTTTTTATAAAGATTTATTGTTTTTGCATAATCTTCATCATTTAATAATTTATATGGTTCATTAGTTAATTCAATAACATTATTAATTTTATAGTTTTGATATAATTCTTTTTTAAACTCTATTGTAGATATTATTACTTGTGAATTATTATCAATATTATCTAATATATATTTAAATGTTTTTGCTATATTATCATCATCTAATTCTGCATTATTTGGACTGTCAAAAACTATTGGTAATTTTATCGCATTTGGATTAAATTTGTCCTTTATTTTTAATAAACACAAATACCATGCAATAGTAGATAATGGTCTCATACTACCTGTAATATCAAACGAACTATCTATTTTCTTTATGTTTGAAGGATTGATTTCTTGTAAAGAAAGAGTGTCACGACTTTCAGACATAATATTAAAATATTCATTATCTATTTCCTGTTTTAATTGATTATATTTTCTTATTTTGGATTTAATATCTTTAATTTGTTGGGTTAACGTTATTTCTCTTTGCTTTAATTTATATAAATCTTCAGAAAGTTTATTTTGCATTTCTATAAATCCTTTGTGCTTTATGACATCATCAATTCCTGAATCTATAGTCTTTATTTTTTTATCATAAACATTCATTTGATCAATAAACATTTTATAGTGTTCTTCTTGAAGTTTTATATTATGTTTTAAATCATCTAGTTTTGTCATTAATGATTGATTAATAAAAAGATAGTCATCATTTTTATCATAATATTTATAACTAAATTCAAATGGATCGATATGAGATTTACAATAAGGACATGTCTCATTATCATAATTCTTATAGTTTTTATTATTGTCAGAAATATTATTTTTTAATTCTTCTAATAAATGCTCTACTTCAGTTTTACTATTTTGTAATTGAATTATTTTATTTCTCGTATCATTTAAATTTTTTACTATCTCATTATACTCATTTTTACTTAATTCTATTTCGTGATTTAATGATGTCATATCTAAAGAATAATTGTTGCCAGACAATTCTTTTTCTATTTTTTGTATTAATTTATCTAAATCATTAGCTTCCTTTTTGTTTGCTTCTAATTCATCATTACTGTCCTTTAATTTTTTATCTAAATCATAATATTCTTCATTAAATACACCAAAATGAGATAGCAAAGCATATTTTTTATAATTGCTATACTGTGCTAATCCCTTAAATGAACTAAACGTTGTACAATTTAATCCAGTTTGATCTACATAATTTAATAAATACATATATGTTGGTGGAGTTAATTCCAATCTATTTTCTCTATTTGGTAATTCTATATAAAAATCAAATAGTTCACTTAATTTTTCTGACAATTCTATTCCTCTTGTCGTTTCAAAAATAGTTTTAAAATTAGAATCAACTATTCTGAAATAATTATTTGATCTTATAAAATAATATTTATCATCGTTTATATTTATATCTAATATTGTAGTTTTATTTGCAAAATCCCATTTTGGATCAAATGAACAATCTGCTCCTAAAGTACTATATATACTTTTCATTATTACAGATTTACCACGTTTATTACCATTTTCCTTACATGAGGTAACGAAATTAATGCCATCTTTGAATTCAGTATGATATGCTTTTTTTTCTTTTAAAGAGTATATATATAATCCATTTATAACTAATTTATAACTAATTTTTTCATATTATTTCATTTCCTCCTTAATCTTTTCTACGCAATATATAACCATAGTAAATATTGTACTTTCATCATCATATATAGGGAATTTAATATCCTGATGGTTATTTTTAAAATTTATTGCATATTCTTTCAAACTATTAGCATATCCTAATTCTATATCCTTTTTAATTGTATCACAAATTATGTCTATAAATTCATTTTTTTTCTTATCCTTACCAGATATTATTTCTGTTAACGCTTTTAGACATTTTATTTGAAGGGAAAAATTATCATTTGTTAAACTAGTAATTTGTTCCTCGCATTTTTTATGAAAATCACTATGTTGCGAGTAATGATAATTAACCATGTCAGTAAACTCTTTTTTACTTATTGCTTTATTTTGATATAAATCTTCAAAGCTACATTCTTTTTCGTATTTTGCTTTATTAATAGCTATTGCTTTAATCGAGTCTAATAAAACAGTAGGCTTATTGATAGAACTTTTCTTTTCTTCTTCATAAAACTTGCTTAATTTACCTATTATACTATTTTCGAAATCTTGAACACCAACATTTCTATATAAATAATAAATGTTTTTTAAGTTAATTGTTTCTTGATTAGTTTCTTTTTGTAAATGTTCTATAATTTTTTTCTTAACATCTAAATCAATTTCATCTAATAGTATAATTTCATTAGGTTTTGTTGCATATTGATTGTTAACCAAAGGCGCATTCGACACAAGCAATACCGAAATATTTTCTTTCTCTTCTTCTGTTTTTCCTGATATACTATAAATTCTTCCTATTATTGACTGAGATTTATCACTTTTTTTATTTGTTAAAAAACTAACCTTATTTGATTTTCCAGTATCGGAAGTTTTTACTTGATAAAACTTTAGTTTATTATCAAAATGTAATTCAATATCGCATACATAGTCAAAAACAACATAATAATTATCTATTTTGTTATAATTATTAATTAATTGCTCTATTCCATATAAAACTTCAAAATCAAATCTATTTTTTGTACGTGATCCTGCTAAGTCATATGGAAGATTACTATATATCTCCTTTAACTCCATTATTATTCCCCCATATAAAAGATAATTTAGATTATTATACCATAAATTGAATTTTTTTATTATATAATACTACTTATTATTTTATAATAATTGGAATTATGCTATAATATTATCAGAAATTGGAGGGTTATTATGGCAAATATAAACTTTGAAACTTATTTTAGTGAAAGCGAAAATAAATATTATGATTCGAAAATTATAATTAATATTCTAGAAAATATACTAGGAAAATCAATTAACGAAATAAAGAAAGATGTTAATGATAATCAAATTGTTGTTACAAGGGAAAAAATTGAAAAATATCTTGAACAAAAATTTATTGAAGAAGATCCTGAATTAAAAAAGAGAATTGAAAGTCCAAGTCCTAAAAGAAGCAGAAATATTGCTGAATGGACAAAACAAGATATTGAAAATTCTTCACAAGAGTTTGTAGATGATTTAAGTGTAGCAAGATATTGTTTCGAGCCTTATACATTAGAGTACTTTAATAGATATACAGCCATTGTAAGAAATAAAGTTAATATATTATTAAGTCTTATTGAAAAAATTGGCAATAAAGAAATTCAACCAATACAAGAGTTGTTAACTGAGTTAGATATTGTATTAGATGAAAATGGTAATGTTCTAAAAAGTGATATAGTTCGCTTAATTACACCTACTATTTATAACATTAATGATTTAAATGAAAAACTTGCAAAAGCTAATGACTTATCAACATACCTAACTTTCAAAATGTCAAAACATTCATTATATAGAGATGGTTTCTCTGAAGGAGAAGTTTATCCTAGTCAATCAATACAAATTAATAGTTTACAATATGATTATATTCAAGGTAATGTTAGATTATCTGAAAATCAAAGAAAAACACTTGAAGAAGAAAGAAGTAAAAGTCTTAAAAAAAGTGCTGAATTTATATGTAATTTATTTGATTAATTAAAGCAAAAGGAAGAGATAAACTCTTCCTTTTGAAAAACTTCTACCAAGTGTATAAATACACCTGCAACAATCTAAAGTACTTTAATTATACCATTTTAACTCTCTAAGTCAACACTTTTTCACGATTTTCTTTAGATTTATAAATAGTATTATGTTTTTTAATAGTTCCATTTGTTTCTTTTATTTCTTCAAAAGCATAATACTTCTTTATTATTTTTAATATAGCATCATTATCTATTTTAGTAATAGTTGCTATTTTATTATTTATATAATATGGTTCTCTAATTCTATTAGAACTAATATTAATTAAGTTTTCTAATCTAGCAGTTCCTAATTTTTCATCTAATAAATCATAGTGAAAATAATAATTATCATCTTTATGTTTTGAAGTAAGTGGTATAGCAGTCCACATTTTTTTATTTGATGCACTTCTCCATAATATTGCTGGTCTTAATTTTCTTAATTCGCTACCAATATTATACCCTAAATCTACCCAATATATAGCTCCAACTTTTAAATTAGTAGTATCATCACCATTTTTATTTATTAATTCTAATTTATCTTTACACCATTTATTATATGATATGCCATCCGGATCATTATTGGTATTATCTTTAACATAGTTTAAGAAACTACTTTTAGATTTTAATAAAATATCATCAAATTCCTTATTAGTTATTTTAATAGGTTTACCTTTAATATAAACGCACCTTTTAATATTAGAACGATTGTAATCAGTTATTTCATCTAATACCGCATATTTATTAATAGATTTTAAATGAATACTATTTTCTTTTTCTTCATTATAAACAGGTACTCCAACATAATGATTTTGTGATATATCATAAAGAATCAAAATCCATTGTTTATTATCATTTAAATTAAATTCATATACTTGCTTCCAATTTATAGTAAGCATATTTATCACCAACTTTCTTTATTTTAATTATCTTTCTAGTTCATCATCTTTTGATTTTGTTGTTTCATAAAATTCTTCAGCATACTCATCCATTTCATCATTAATATGTTTAGTTACTTTTTCAATTTCTTTTTTATTAAATAGATTAAATTTTTTAAATGATTTTTCTCTCTTTCTTATAACTTCAGGATCATATTGTTGTTTAAAAAAATTAAGGTTAATATTATTATAATTAAATAATCTATCAATTAGATTTTGTATAAATTCTGGAAGTTTTTTGATTATTTTATTTAAATGATAAATAAGATAATCTGTTCTTTCTTTTAAATCATTGTATCTATTTTCAGTTTGATAATTGATACTCTTTAAATGTTCATTTTCTTCTTTTAATTTTTTATTTTCGTCTAATAATTGATTTTTAGATTTAATAATAATTTTATTATTAAGTTTTTTCTTTTTATCAATTTCATCGTTTATATCATCTTTATCTTTATTAAGTTTAGTAATTTGTTTATTGATAGATTCTTTATTATCTTCTAAATCAGATACTTCAT
>CAKOYE010000031.1 GCA_934130485.1 uncultured Bacilli bacterium | reverse complement strand
TTTTACATTTATTAGCAAGTAATAAATACTCTGGTGCAGAAAATGTTGTTTGCACAATTATTGATAATTTTAAAAATGAGTATGATATGGCTTATTGTTCACCAACTGGACAAATAGAAGATGAATTAAAAAATAGAAATATTAAGTATTATGGAATGCAAAAATTTAATTTAAGTAATTTAAAAAAAATTATAAAAGATTATAATCCAGATGTTATTCATGCACATGATTATAGGGCGAGTACTTTAGTAGCCTTTTCTGGTTTTAAGGGAAAAATCATTTCTCATTTACATAATAATTGTCCATTTGCAAAAAGTTGGAATTTAAAAACAGTATTATATAATATGTGTATTCCAAAATTTTATAAAATTATAGGTGTTTCTGATAAAGTATATGAAGAGGCAATTTTTAATAGTAAAATGACGAACAAATATGTTACAATTTATAATTATGTTGATAAAAATTTAGTCATTCAAAAGTCAGATGAATATAAATATGAAAAGCAATATGATTTATTTTTTATAGGAAGACTAACAGAACAAAAAGATCCACTCTTATTTATTGAAATAGTTAGAAATTTAAAAAATAATAAAAGTAATATTCAAGCTGTAATGATTGGTGACGGTGAACTCAAAGAGGAATGTTTAAAAAGAATAGATGAGTATAATTTATCCTCTAATGTTGATATGGTTGGTTTTGTTTCTAATCCATTTCCTATTATTAAGAATTCTAGAGTAGGTATAATGCCTTCTAAATGGGAGGGATTTGGGTTAACTGCAATAGAAGCTTTGATTTTGAATAAACCTGTTTTAAATAGTGGTGTTGGTGGTTTAGGAGAAATCTTTAAAGAAAATAATGAATTTATATGTAATAATATAGAGGATTATTTGGAAAAATTTAATGAAATGAACAATAAAAAATTTTTTGATTTAAAAAATGTTACACAAAAATATTGTGATGTAAATGAGTGGAAAAATGAAATTAGAAAAAATTATTTATAATTTATGGGTGTGATATTATGACTTTTTTTAACAAGATCATAAATAATATGAATTTTGGTTGGGCATTAATTATTATTTTTATATTGGGTATCTCAATAAGTTTTTTCTATAAAAAACAAATAAAAAAAAGGTTTTATATATGTTTTTTTATTATATTGATGGTTGGGTTTTATATATTGGATTATTTAATAGTTCCTCCAGAATCATTTGATTTGTTTAGATATTATGATGAATTGGAATATTATAGAAATTTAGATTTTGTTGATTCATTTAATATGATTTTTTCTAGGCCAAATTTTTTATGGTACTTTTTATTAAGAATTTGTGCATTATTCAATAATAATAAAATTATATTATTTTTTACAACAACAGTTTTTTTATCTATTATGATTTATATATTGTATAATATAAAAAAAAGATATTATTTAAGTAATAGGCAAACTGCAATATCAATTTTAGCTTTTTTTTCTATTGTAAATTTTATTCATACCTTATCGGGATTAAGGAACATACTTGCAGCTTCAATTTTTTCGTATGGTTTTTCCTTACTAATTTTTAATAATAAAAAAAGTATTAAATTTATTGGGTATATTATTATGTTCATTTCAGTTTTTATTCATCCGATGACTGGTATCTTTTTAGTTTTCTTATTAGTTCACAATATTTTTGCAAAAATTAAATATTGTGAAATTGTATTATTATTTTGGAATAAATTTTCAAATATTATTTTGTATTTTTTAGCTTTTGTTCCATTACCAATATTTAATCTATATGTTGAAAAATTTAGATTAGAAATTTCTACAGATTTTGGTAATGATATTAGAATTTTTATTTTTGAAATTATTGAAATGTTATATTTTTTGTATTTGCTTTTTAATTTACAAAATAAGGTAAATAACATAAAACAAAATGAAAAAAGTATAACTGTTGACGAAATTTGTGAAAAAAAATATATCAATTTTTTCTATTATTTAACTATATTTATAATTGGATCAACAGGTTTAATAAATATTTTTATAAGGAGTAGATTTCTAGTTGCATATTTTATTCCATTAATTTTTGCATTAAAAAATAAGCACTTAAATTTGAAATATAATTTTGAATTTTTAATGTTAGCAATTGTTTTATTTATTAATTTTTATTATATTTATTATATGATGTGTAATGGAATTTTTTAGGTATAAAGGAGTAAATAAGTATGGAAAAAGACAAAAAAATCAATATTTGTTTTCATATAGGCAATATATCTAATTGTGGTGGAACTGAGAAGGTTACAACACAAATATCTAGTTTATTATTAAATAATTATAAAAATTATAATGTGTTTATTTTAAGTAATTATTATGATAAAGATAAAGGACCATTTTTTAAAGAAAATAATAATATTGTATATGATTCATTATTTGATAGAAATGTAAATAATAAATTAAATTTTTTTAACTTGATTTTTAAATTAAAAAAATTTATTAAAAAAAATGATATTGATATATTAATTGGAGTAGATACAATTTTGTCGTTATTCGATATACCTGCTATTAAAGGGACAAAATGCAAATATATTGCATGGGAACACTTTAATTTTAAATATAATTTGGGTGTTAAGTTAAGAGACATAGGAAGAAAATATGCTTGTAAAAAAGCGGATGCAGTAGTAGTATTAACTGATAAAGATAAAAAATATTTTTTAGATAATTTAACTGTAAAAAATAAAATTGTTAGAATTTATAATCCTTTTTTAGTTAAAGAAAATGATTATCGCTATGATAAAGATAGTAATGTAATAATGAGTTCTGGAAGGTTAACATATCAAAAAGGTTTTGACATATTAATAGATGTGGCAAATGAATTAAAAAGTAAAACATCTGACTTCAAGTGGCTAATATTAGGTGATGGTGAAGATAGAAAGATGTTAGAAGAAAAAATAGAACAGTATAAACTTCAAGATAATGTTGAATTAGTTGGTAGAGTAAATAATGTTGATGAGTATTATAAAAAGAGTAGAATGTTTGTTTTAACATCAAGGTTTGAAGGTTTAGTTTTAGTTGCTTTAGAGGCAAAAGCATATTCATTACCAATTGTTAGTTTTGATTTTGATTGCGGGCCCAGTGAAACAATTAAAAATAATAAAAATGGTTTTATTGTTGAATGTTTTGATATAAAAAAAATGTCAAAAAAAATATACGAATTATTAAGTGACAAAGATAAATGTATAGAATTTTCTAATAATTCTAAATTAGATATGGATAAGTTTGAACCACATTTAATTGTTAATGAATGGAATACATTAATTAAGGAGTTGTTAAAATAATGAAAAAAATTGCAGTAATTACTTCAGGATTATTACCTATGCCAGCCGTTAAGGATGGTGCCATTGAAATGCTTTTACAATACACGCTTGATTATAACGAGATAAATAAAAATTTTAATTTTGACGTATTTTCTATATATGATTCTTCTGCAAATTTGAAATCCTGTGAATATAGAAACACCAGTTTTAAATATATCAAAATTAATAAGTTTTTTAACCTAATTTATTATAATTTATGTAGAATATTTAGAAAACTTGGATTTTATGATCCAAACTTTCAATATATTTATATAAAGAAGGTACTAAAACTATTAAAAAAAGAAAAATATGATTATATCATAATAGAAAGTGATAATCATTTTGCTTATCACGTATTAAAAAATAAAATTGCACCAACAATATTGTATTTACACAATGATAAATTAAATACTAAAACAAAAAATGGAAAATATATAATTTCAAATTTATTTAAAGTTTTTACGGTGAGTAATTTTTTAAAAAGTAAAGTTTTAACATTAGGAGATGAATATAAAGAAAAAGTTTCTGTAATATTGAATGGAATGGATTTGAAAAAATTTGATACTTCAAATTATCAAGAATTTAATGAAGTTTATAGAAAAAAATTAGAAATTAGTGAAAATGAATTTGTCTTTTTATATGTTGGAAGGATTGAGCCAAATAAAGGTGTTTTAGAACTTATAAAAGCATTTAATAAAATTGAAAAAAGTTCAACTTTAATTATCATCGGTGGTAGTTTTCATTCAAGTAATAAATCGTCAAAGTATTGTCAAATGACTTTTGCAGAAGCAAATAAAAATCATAAGAACAAAATTATTTTTACTGGATATGTGAAACATTCTGAATTGAAATATTATCACGCAGTAGCAAATTCATTAGTTGTACCGTCTATGTGGGAAGAACCAGCAGGTTTAGTAAATATTGAAGCTATTAAATCTAATTTGATATTAATTGCTAGTAATGTAGGTGGTATTCCCGAATATACAAACAAAGATACAATATTAGTTGATAGAAATGATAATTTTATTGAAAATTTGTACAATGCAATGAATAATGCAATGAATATGAAAACTGATAATAAAAATTTGGATAATAGTAGTATTAATTATTTTTCAAAAGAAGAATATTGTAAAAGATATTTTGCAACCTTAAATGAGGTGATTAAAAAATGAAAATTGCTTTTATTACTTCTGGATTATTACCTATACCAGCTAGTAAAGGTGGAGCTATTGAAACGTTATTAGATTCATTTATAGAAGAAAATGAAAGAAATAATAAAAATATTGAAATAGTTGTTTACTCTATTTACGATAAAGATGCAAAAAAAATGTCAAAAGATTTAAATTATAAAAAAACAAAATACAAATATATAAATTCATTTTCAAATTTTGTAATTAGAGTAATAAATAAATTATTTAAAAAGAATGTACCTATTAATTTAGTTTATCAAAAGACAGTTTTAAAAAAAATAAATCAAGAAAAATATGATTATGTAATAGTTGAAAATTATCCTGAATTGGTATTAAATATTAAAAATCAAAAAGTAATTCCATATATTCATAGTGATGTTTTTAATGTTGAAACAGAAAATTCATTAAATATATTGAGTAAGTGTTATAAAGTAATTACTGTTTCAAATTTTATAAAAAATAGAGTAGTTGAAATTGATAAAACACAAGCAAATAAAGTATATACTGTATATAATTCGATTGATTTCAAGCAAATTTCTATTGATGAACAAAAAAATATAAGAAAATTAATTCGTGATAAATACAATATAGATAATAATGATTTTGTATATGCTTTTTCTGGCAGACTTTCAAAAGAAAAAGGTGTATTAGAATGTTTAAAAGCATTTAATAAAATATCTGTTCCTCAAAAAAAATTATTAATTATTGGTGGAATATGGTATGGATCAAAAAAGAAAAATGATTATTTAAGTGAACTTGAAAAAAATAGTGATAATAATGTTATATATACTGGATATGTTAAACATAATGAAATGCAAAATATATTATATTCTATAGATGTTGGTGTAGTTCCTTCTATTTGTAATGAGGCTGCTGGACTTAGTGTAGTTGAATTTATGAATACAAACAATCTTGTTGTTGCATCAAATATGGGTGGAATTAGTGAATACTTAAATATTGATGATAATTTCTTGATTGATTATAGAAATGAAGAACAATATATTAATGATTTAGCTTTAGGGATGAAAGAATCTTACAATAAATTGAACAGTGATGAAATTGTTAAAGAAAAAAATTATTTATATTCAAAAAAATTTTCAGTTGAAGAAAATTATAAAAATATAATAAATGTTTTGGAAAGTGAGTTATAAAAATGAATGAAATTACGATAGTAACAGCTTTTTTTGATATAAACAGAGCGAATATGAATGGATTTAATAGATCAAATCAAAAATATATTGATGCCTTTAAGTTTTGGGCAAGAATAAAAAATAAAATTGTTGTTTTTTCAGATAAAGAAACATTAGAACAAGTAAAACAAATTAGAAATGAATTTGGATTACTTGAGAAAACAGAATGTATAGAAATTGATGATTATTTAAAAATTGATTATGAATTATTTTTAAGTATTGATAGTGTTATGAGCAATAAGCAATTTTTAGATTTTCATCTTCAAACAAATATACCAGAAGCTATTAGTTCAAAGTATAATTATATAATGATGCTAAAATCTTGGTGTTGTAAAGAGGCTGTTGAAAAAAAGATTGCTAATGGAATGATTGCTTGGCTTGATTTTGGTTTTAATTATGGTGGAAAATTTTATAGAAATTCAAATGATTTTGATTTTTTATGGGAATATAATTTTAGTGATAAAATTCATTTACTTCAAATTAATGATTTTGATGATTGCTTACCTTTTGAAATTATAAGAAGAAATAATTCGTATGTTCAGGGAGGAGAAATTATAGCTCCTGACTATTTATGGGAAGAACTGTGGAATTTAGTTCGTGATTCAATGATATCTTTAAATAAAGCAGGACTTGCTGATGACGATCAAATATTATATGTTATGAGTTATCGTCAAAAACCCGAAATATTTGAAATTCATAAATGTGAATGGTTAGGATTATTTAAAGACTTTAGCAATAAGAAATTTGAATTTGAAGTTCCAAAACAAAATAAAATATATAATTTTTTATATAAATGCAAACATCCAACAGAATTTTTAGTTATCAGAAGATTAAAATATGCAATAAAAACCTTTATTATTTTACAAAAATCAAAATTTAATGATTAGGTGATTATAATGCATACAAATAGATACATATATATGGATATACTAAAATTTATTGCGGCTTGTATGATTGTAGCAATTCATTTTTCATGTGCAGATATAAATTTTGAATATACTGAAATATTGTCATTTAATATTTTGAAAAAAATGATGGTTGATGTATGTTCTATTGGAGTACCATTGTTTTTTCTTGTAAATGGTGCATTATTATTAAATAAAGATTATAATTATAAGAAAATATTAAGAAAAACAGCAAAGTTGTTTATTCAATTTGTTTTTTGGTCTTGCATAACCGTTTTTATTATAGCAAAATATAACAATATTGATTTATTACAAAACGGTAAGATTTTTTTTACAAATCAATTACTATTTGGCAGTGGAGGAATGGTAGATGTATCCCATTATTGGTTTATAAGGGTTCTTATTTGTATATACTTTTTCTATCCATTTATAAAACACTGTTATGATAATAGAAAAGAAAAAGATAGTTATTTTTATATATTTCTAATTATATTAGCATTTTTTTCGTTAATAATTCCTTTATTTACTTTTTTTGCTAAAATGTTTCCTAGTATAAGAATTATAGATTTAAGTAATTTATATGAATTTTTTCCCTTAAATTATCCAATTGGAACAATGATGTTATATTTTATAGTTGGAGGGTTATTACAAAATAATTTAGAGAAAATAAAAAGAATTAAATTTATATATATAATCATCGCATTTATTTTAAGTTTGGTTATGCTGGAGTTTGATTGGTATATCTCTAGCTCATATAATGGTAGTACAATTAGAGGAGTTTATACCCCATACAATAGTTTGCCAGTTATGATTATGTGTATATCAATTTTTATAATAATATTTAAAATTAATGAGAAAATTAAATTTCCGAAATTTATTAAAAATTTTATTTCAACTATAGGAAATAATACGATAACTATTTATTACTTAAATTGGATTTTGGGATACACATTTATACCTAAAATAATAGAAATATTAATATTAAATTATCATTTTACATATGGTGTTTGGTTTAATTTATTAAGAACAATAATAATAGTTGTAATATGTGGTTACTTTGGAAAATTGCTTGGATATATACCAATAATTAAAAAAATTGTAAAATAAAAGATGGATATAAGAATGTTGAGGTGTTGAAATGAATTGTATTTCTATTATAGTTCCTGTATATAATACTAGTAAATATTTAGAAAAGTGTTTATATTCTCTAATGAACCAAACTATAAAGAATATAGAAATAATTGTTGTAAACGACGGTTCTACAGATAATTCTTTGGAAATAATAAATAAAATAGCAAAAGAAGATGAAAGAATTAAGGTTTATAATAAGAAAAATGGTGGACTTTCAAGTGCAAGAAATTATGGAATAGAAAAATCAACTGGAAAATATATTGGATTTGTAGATAGTGATGATTATGTTAGGGAAGATATGTATGAGATTTTGAAAAAAAATTTGGAAAACAATTCTGCCGATATGTCAATCTGTCGTTGGTATTTAGTTGAAAATGAAATCAAAAAAGAGTGTAATTTCAAAACTGAAAATATAGTTTTAAATAGTGAAGATGCAATTAATGTACTTTTGAGTCACTCCAGTTTTGACAATTTCGTTGTGACAAAACTTTATAAAAGGGAATTATTTGATGATATTAGATTTGATGAGGGAAAATTGTTAGAAGATTTATTAATTATGTATAAATTAATTAATAAATCTAGATTAATTTCTCTATGTTCCGAACCATTATATTACTATGTCCAACGTAATAACTCTATTACAAACAATCTTAATAAAGAGTTGGATGAAAAATGTTTTGACGCATTTGTTGTTAGAAAAAACGATCTGCAAAAAATGTATCCAAAATTAAACAAAAAAATCAATTCAAATTATTTTACTGCAAATAAGTTATATTTTATGATATCATTAAGAAGTAAAAATAGAAATAAGGCCTTTGAAAAAGATAGAATTAAATGTATGAGAAAAAATATAAAGTATGTATGGGATGATAAATCAATACCATTTAGAGTTAAGATTAGTTCTACATTAATTTCTATGTTTCCATATCTATATTTTATGTTGAGGAGGAAATTATTTGGAAAAGAAATCTAGAACAGCTGCTTCATTAAAAAATATTTATTTTTCTTTGTTTTCACAAATTTCAAATATTGTTTTAAACTATGTTTGTAGATATATTTTTGTTAGAACCTTATCTAGTGAATATTTAGGAGTTAATGGTTTATTCTCTAATATATTAACAATTTTTTCATTAGCAGAGTTAGGAATTGGTAGTGCGATTGTTTATGCGATGTATAAACCTATAGCCGATAATAATACGAACAAAGTTCAAGCTTTTATGAAATTTTATAGAAAATGTTATTTAATAATTGCGCTTATAATATTTATTATTGGTTTAATCATTCTACCAAATATTAATTTTTTCATAAAGGGAAATGCAAATATAGATAATTTAAGTTTGATATACTTATTGTATTTAATTGATTCTGTGTCATCATATTTATTTGTATATAAATCTTCAATTTTTAATGCAACTCAAGAAAATTATATATGTAATATATATCAAACTATATGTAAAACTATAATGTCAATTTTAATGATTCTATCATTATTAATTTTTAAAAATTTTATTGTTTATTTGAGTATTCAAATTTCATTCAAATTTTTAACAAATTTATTAATTTCTAAAAAAGCAGATAAAAAGTATCCATATATAAAGGAAAAAAATTCAAATAAACTTACTAAGAAAGAAGAAAAGGGAATTTTTAAAAATGTTTATGCATTATTTTGTAATCAAATAGGAAATGTTTTAATTTTAGGAACTGATAATATTATTTTATCCAAATATGTAGGATTGACTGCAACTGGTTTATACTCAAACTATTACCTAGTTACTAGTTCAATTACAAATGTTATTGGACAGATTTTTAATTCTATAGTTGCGAGTGTTGGTAATTTAGCAGTTGAAAAAGATAAAGATTATACACTTGAAACATTTAATAAAATTCATTTTTTTAATTTTCTTTTAGCATTGTTTAGTTCAACTATGTTTATTAGCTGTATTAATGATTTTATTGTTGTTTCGTTTGGAACTGAATTTTTATTGGATAGTATTACTTGCTTTATAATTTTGATAAATTTATATTTATTAATAATGAAAAATGTTGTAGGCACATTTAAGTATGCATTGGGAATTTTTTGGAATGATAAATATTGTACTTTAATTAGAGCAATAATTAATATTGTAGTATCAATATTTTTAGCTATGAAAATTGGAATAGCTGGAGTTTTTTTAGGAACCTTAATTAGTGATTTAGTTACGACATTTTGGTTTCAACCATATGTATTATATAAGAATGGCTTTGAAAAAAAATCAAATTTATATTTTAAAGACTTTGTAAAATATACTTTATGTGTTATAATTTCTATTTGTATTTCTTTAACTATACTTAATTTTATAAGTTTAAATAATTTAATATTAAAATTATTAATTGATATTTTTGTTGCATTTATGTCAATAATATTTGTTGTTTTAATTTGTTTCAAAAAAAATAAAAATTTTATTTTTTATAAAAATTTTGCTATAAACATATTTAATAAATTTATGAAAATAAAAATTAACAAATAGATTTATTTGTAGTAAGGAGTTTGAAAATTATGAATTCATCGAATGAAAGAAATGTTTCAATGGACTTGTTGAGAATCATATCAATGTTAATGATAATTACATTGCATTATATAAAATATGGACAAGCTCTTTTGATTGATCAAAATGTTAAATATTTAATTTGGTATATTGAAATTTTTTGTATGGTTGCAGTAAATCTTTATGTTTTAATAAGTGGTTATTATTTAATTGAAAGTAATTTTAGTTGGAAAAAAGTTTTTAAATTATGTAAACAAGTTTGGTTTTATTCAATATTATTTTTATTAATTCATTTATTAATTAGTCACGAAATTACTTTAAAACAAATTCTTCTAAGTTTTTTTCCTATATTGCTAAAAGTTTATTGGTTTATAACAATATAATTATTTATGTATATAATGTCGCCATATTTAAATAAAATGATAAAAAATCTTACTAAAAGAGAGCATTTGTCTTTATGCCTAATATTGATTTTTATATTTAGCATTTTACATCTTTTTTTACCAGAATTTGGGTCATTGAATCCACAAGGTGGATATAGTATTATTTGGTTTATTGTATTATACATAATTGCTGGTTATATAAGAAAATATGTTGTTATTGATAAAAATATTATTTTATTATTAATACCATTTTTGAATACATTATTTATATTATTAATTAAATTTGGTTTAAGAATTTTTTTAAAGGATTATTACTCATTATATCCATATATTGATCGTATATATGAATATTATTCAATTTTTATTTTAGTAAATTCTATATGCTTATTTTTATATTTTAGAAATTTAAAAATAGATTCAAAAACAATAAAAAAGTTAATTTTAAAATTTTCAACATTTACATTTGGAGTTTATTTAATACATGAGAATATATTTGTAAATAAAATAATTTATATTGATTACTTTAATTCTATGTTGCGTGCTAATGAAGGGGTATTTCCTTTTATCATAAATTGGTTATTTTTTATTTTTTTAGTTTTTATTTCTTGTTGTTTAATAGATTACATTAGAAATTTGTTATTTAAAGTATGTGATAATATTAAAGATAGATTAAATATAAATAAAAAAATTAAAAATCTAAATATAGTGAAATTTATAAAAAGGTTAATATTAAAAATATGAAAAAAATAATTTCAATTATTTTATTAGTATTATGGATGTGTTTAATATTTTATTTTTCAAATCAACCGTCATATGATTCTGATAAAGCAAGTAATGGTGTAATAGATAAATTAATAAATATTGTAGAAAAAGTAAGTAATTATGAATTTAATGAAGAAGAATTAAATATAATTAACAAGAATTTGGTTTTTCCAGTAAGAAAATCTGCACATTTTACTATATATCTAATACTTGGTATATTATTTTATAATTTGATAAGACTATATATGAATAATGACTCTAAAATATTGATAATTAGTATATTAATGTGTATTATATATGCTTGTAGTGATGAGATACATCAGCTTTTTGTATTTGGCAGATCTGGTGAAATAAGAGATGTCTTAATTGATTCCATTGGTAGTTTAATTGGAATTTTAATAATTTATAAATTTTATAAAAGAAAGAATGGTATTTATGAAAGAGAGAATAATAAAACTTTTAAATTTAATAGTTAAAGTTTCTTTTGTTTTCTCTTTTTTTGCTATTTTATTTATTTTGTTAAAGATGAATATGTTTCCAACGCAATATATTGTTATATATTGTGTCATATGTTCAATAATATTAATATTTGATTTTTTATCTGATTTTATTTTAAAAAAATTTATTTTTAAAATAATTTCAATAGTAGTATCTTTAATATTTATCATAATTAATTTAATTATATATATTTATTTAAGTAAAACTGATGGTTTTATTAATTCATTGCAAAATAATAATATATTAGAAACTTTTTATGTAGCTGTATTAAGTGATTCTGCTTATAATGAAATTAGTGATTTAAATAATTTAAAAATAGGTACATTATATAGTAATGATGAATCGTATGATATTGTTTCTGATAATATTAAAGATGAGATAAATTATGAAGAAGTATATTATGAAAATTTGTTTGCCATTTGTACAGATTTAAAACTTGGCAATACTAATGCGATTATATTAAGTGAACAAAATAAAAAAATGATAGAAGAAAATGATGCATTAACTACATCATTAAAATACATTTATACTATAAAGGTTAAGGCAAGAGTTAATGTTACTGCTAAAAAAATAGATGTTACAAAAGATCCTTTTATTGTGTATATATCTGGTATTGATACTGATGGTGAAATTTCTAATGTTTCAAGAAGTGATGTTAATATTTTAGCAATTGTAAATCCAAATAATAGGAAAATTTTACTTGTTACAATTCCAAGAGATTATTACGTCTTGTTGCACGGAACAACAGGACCGAGGGATATTTTAACTCATGCTGGATTATATGGTGTTGATATGTCTATTACTACAATTGAAGATTTATTAGGTATTGATATAAATTATTATATTAGACTTAATTTTTCAACCTTAATTAAAGCTGTAGATATTATTGGTGGTATTGATGTTTATTCGGAATTTGATTTTAATACATATGGTTATCAATTTTATAAAGGATATAATACTGTAAATGGTGAGTATGCACTTGCTTATTCTAGAGCTAGAAAAAATTTTGAAGGTGGAGATAGACAAAGAGGAAAAAATCAACTTCACGTTATAGAAGCGATGGTAAAAAAAGTTTCAACTTCAAATGTTATCTTAAATAAATATTTATCAATATTAGAAGGATTAAAAGGAACTTTTCAAACAAATTTTGATTCAAAGAGTATTTATGCATTAGTAAGAATGCAACTATCTGATATGTCAGAATGGAATATAGAAGAATATAGTTTAGATGGTGCAAATGGAAGAGATTATACATATAGTTTAGGTGATATAATAGCTTTTGTAATGGAACCTGATTATAATACGGTAAATACAGCTAAGGATAAAATTAAAGAAATGATGCAGTAGCATCTTTTTTTTGTTAAAAAAAGGAATTTCATTATTATATTTCGTATATATATAATAGGAGGAACTTATGAAATATATATTGATTATTATTTTATTTATTTTAATTATATCTTTTTATTCCATTTTAAAAATATCTTCATTAAATGATAATTAATTTATCATTTTTTTGTTAAAAAGCAGGAAAATGGAATAGTTTTTTCGAAAAATATATATAGGGGGTGATAAAAATTAAGATCATAGAAAAAACTCTAAATAAAGGGGAGATAATACCATTAACATTTGATCCTATATTTACTAATATTTTTAATAATGAAGAAAATATATGTATATTAGAAGA
>CAKOYE010000030.1 GCA_934130485.1 uncultured Bacilli bacterium | reverse complement strand
TCATTATTATAATTATTGTAAAATTTATCAACTAGAAATAGACCATCATTAAAATCGATTATTTCTTTATTTTTTTTAGAATTTATAATTGTAGCTTTATTTTCATTTAATCTTTTTGTTATTTGATAAGCAATAAAATCAATTATCAAATTACTAAACATTGAATATTTATCTTTTCCAATAATTGTATTATCATGAACAACTGATTTGTTATTAAAGTTTTCTGAATTAAATGCTAATCTACATATTTGTCTAACAAATAAAAAATCATTTTTTTCAAAATCCATTGTTGGTGAGAAAAGTAAAAAGCGCATATTATTATCATCAGAATAATTATCTGCAGCCCATATTATTTCTGGTTCATTTATTTTTAATATTTTATTAATTATTTTTTCATTCATTTTAGTTATTTCTTTTTTATCTTTTTTTAATAAATCTAAAAAATATTTGGATACTTTTGTATTTTTTGTATTATTTAATAATTTTTCATTTATAAGAAATGAATCAATAATTTTAGTTTTATCTAAATTTAAATCATTAATTTTATTTAAATATTCATTATTATAATCGTTAATAACATCAAACAAACAGTTTAATGTTTCTCTATCAAATATTTTAACGTTTATATTTTTAATACCTAATAGTTTTAAACATTTTTCACGATTATTAAAAATTGTTTCCATTTCACTTATAGATGTTGTTTTATCTTTTAATTTTTTCTCATATTCTAAAGAAAAATAAATAATTAGTCCATCAATAAGTTTTTCACTCTTTTCATCAAAAAACAATTTATAACATTCTAATTTTGTTAAATCTATTTTTTTATGTGTATTAAGATATGTTTTATCATTTTCTGATAAATTATCTTTAATTTCACTTATAAAATCAGTACTTAATTTTTTTGAAATTTTTGAAACATTTTTTTCGTATGATTCTATGTTTTTCATAATATTTTCATACTTTGTATCTATTTTTTTATCTTTTAAACTTTTAATATTTTTAGAATTAGCTTCACAATATTTTTTTAAATCAGTTATCTTATTAAAAAAGACAAAATTTGTTTTTGATACTCTATCACTTATAATTCCACTATATTGTTTTCCTACAATATTTATAAGTTCTTTAGTAATACTATTAACTGATTTAGATATTTTTGTATAAGTTGGTTCTAAAACAAAATCAAGTTCTTTCGCTATTAATTTATCCACTAAAAACACCCTCTTATTCTCATTTTTACTATTTTTCTTTTTGTAATGCTCTATAAACTGACGCAAAGACAAAAATACCAAGTCCAAATAATACTAACCAAAGTAATGGATTACTTTGATGTTTTATCATAAATTCTTTAACTGGATTCATAAATTTTCCAATTGCCTCTATTATATTTTTCACAATTACACCTTCTTTATACTTCTATGTCCTTTAATAAGTTTTTTTATTCCAGCAGGGTAAGAGAATGCTACAGAAATTATGTATTTCTCAACTCCAACAATTATTCCCTCACCAAATTCGTCGTGAATTATTTTATCACCTATTTTATATTCTACCGTTTGATCTACAACATTTTCAAATTTAATATTATTATGTGCCTCATTATTTATTATAGACTCATTTTCAAGATATTCTTCATTTATTTCGTTGATAAATCTACTAGGTGGATTACAATTATCTATTCCATACAGAATCCTTCTTTTAGCATTTATTAACCACAATCTTTTTTTAGCACGTGTTATTGCTACATAACATAGTCTTCGCTCTTCTTCTAGTCCTTCTTCGGTTGCAAATGAATTATTATGTGGGAAAATTCCTTCTTCTAAACCAATAATAAATACATTATCAAACTCTAGCCCTTTAGCACTATGAACAGTCATAAGTGTTACTAAATCACTACTTTGCTTTTGTTCCTCGACATCTGTAACAAGACTTATTTCCATTAAAAAGTCCTCTAATGAAACAAGTCCATTTCTTTCTTCAAATGTTTTAGTAATTGACTTAAATTCTTCTAGGTTTTCTAATCTAACATCAGCTTCGATTGTCTTTTCGTTAACTAACGCATCTTTCATTCCAGTTAATTCTAATATTGAATCAACTAATTCTGTTAATGAACTATTTTCTGCAATTTTTTTTAATGTTTCTATTTGATTTTTAAATATTAATTCTTTTCCTTCACTAATAACCTCAAAAATTGATTTATGTTCTTCATTTGCTTTAGTAACTAATTTATCTATAGTTTTTGCACCTATTCCTCTTTTAGGAACGTTAATTATTCTTGTTAAACTTATATCATCATAAATATTGTATATTAATTTTAAATAGGCAGTTAAATCCTTAATTTCTTTTCTATTATAAAAGTTCAAACTTCCAACTACTTTATAAGGTATTGTTTCTCTTAATAGTGCATCTTCAATATTTCTTGATTGAGCATTAGTTCTATAAAGTATTGCTATATCAGCTCTTTTTACACCATTAGAAATTAAATTTTTGATTTGTTTAACTACATAAAATGCTTCATCTTTTTCATCTATAGCTCGGTAATATTTTATTAATTCGCCATCTTCATTATCCGTCCATAAATTTTTTTCTTTACGTAATTTATTATTTTTTATGACAGAATTTGCAGCATTTAAAATATTTTTTGTAGAACGATAATTTTCTTCTAAAACTACTACTTTAGGATTAACGTAATCTTTTTCAAAATTTAATATGTTGCGATAATTTGAACCTCTAAAACTATAGATTGATTGATCATTATCACCAACTGCACACACATTTTTGTATTTAGCACTTATCATTTTTACTAAATTATATTGTGCCTCATTTGTATCTTGATATTCATCAATTAAAACATATTTGAATCTTTCTTGATATTCTTTTAAAATATTAGGATTACTTTTAAATAATTTAATTGGTAACATTAATAGATCGTCAAAATCTAGAGAATTATTAATAAGTAATTTTTCTTCGTACTTTTCATAAATTGATACTACCAATTTTTCAAAGTCACTATTAGCATATCTTTCATATTGATTAGAATCAAGTAGTTCATTCTTAGCTCCGCTTATATGGTTTCTTATTGCTTTTGGATTATAGTGATTTGTATCAATATTAAGTTCACGCATTATTTTTTTTACAATTGTTAGAGAATCATCACTATCCAATATAGTAAAATTTGATTTATATCCTAATGCTTCATAATTCTCTTTAATAACTAATAAACCAAATGAATGGAATGTAGAAATTTGAATATTTCTAGCGACAATTCCAAGCATTTTTGTAACTCTTTCTTTCATCTCACGAGCTGCTTTATTCGTAAATGTTATTGCTAGTATTGATGATGGATTAACATTTTTTTCTTCGATTAAATATGCGATTTTAGTTGTTAATACTTTTGTTTTTCCACTACCAGCTCCCGCAATTACTAAAATAGGCCCGGTAGTTGTTTCAACTGCTTCTTGTTGATTACTATTTAATGTGCTTATATCCATCATAATATCACCATAATAATAATATCATAATTTTATTAAAATTGATAGTTTAAGTTTCGATTAATTTAATTTTTATAAAGAAAAAACATTATTGAATTCAACAATGCTTTTATTTCCATAAACTATTTGGATATACACCATTTTTTATTAATTTTTTAATATTACCAACTACTTCTTCTTTATCTTCTTTATATGTTACACCATACCACTCTGAGGTAGTAGAAAGTACTTCTACTTTTGCCTCATTTTCTAATATCATATTATAAACTACATCTGGAATTAAATATTCACACTTCAAAATGTTATCTTTATTTTTAATTAAAAATTCAGAAAAATGTTCTTCTATATACTTAAAAATAGTTGGAGTAAATGTTAACATATTCATAGATACCAAATCTCTCTCATTCATAGAAAACTTACTACTTCCATTAAGTGGTGAAGCAATAATTTTACCATCTATAACTTCTACTGAACTTTCTAGTAATTCCTTTAATAGACCATTTACATTATTACATACGCCTCTTTTAACCGCACCATTTTTTGATAAAACATTTTTAATCATATAACCTGTAACAGAATAAATATTTGGATTATCATTTTTATCTATGAACTTCGATGAAACAGTGTAAGCATCACTACCATAAAAATCATCGGCATTTATAATTGTAAATTGTTCGTTAATATTATTTTTTGCTTCTAGAATTGCTTGAGCAGTTCCCCAAGGTTTAACTCTTTCTTCAGGAACTTTAAAATTACTAGGAACATGTTCTAATTTTTGAAATACATATTCAACATTTATTTTATTTTCAATTCTCTTTCCAATTGTTTCTCTAAAAATATCATAGTTTTCTTCTTTTATAATAAAAACAACCTTATTGTAACCTGCTTTAATAGCGTCATAAATTGAATAATCAATAATAAATTCACCATTAGGTCCAACTGGTTCCACTTGTTTTAATCCACCAAATCTAGAGCCCATTCCCGCTGCCATAATTAATAATGTTTTGTTTTTTTCTTTCTCCATATAATAACCTCTTTCTTTGTACTTAAATTGTAACATTATATAAATATTAAGTCAAATAGAAAAAATGATTTATTTTTTAAACCTTTTTTCTATATAAAAGATTAAATAATACATAAGTGTCGCTATAATGCATAAAACAATTATTCCAGCAATTACTAAATTCAAATTAAATACCTGTGATCCATACATAATTAAATAACCTAGTCCCTCTTTAGAAACTAAAAATTCTCCCATAATAACGCCAATTAAAGACATATGGGGAAAACTTATAAATAAAGGCTTTTTTGTTTAAGAACTTGCGAAGTTTGGAGGAATTAAATGGGAAAAGCTAATTGTCCATTTTGTAATAGTCAAAATACATTTAATATTGCATATGGGTATTTAGGAAAAAAGAAAGATAAAAAGAATTATATAGATCAACATGATATCGGTAAAAATATTAGTTATCGTAAAGGTTTTAATAAGTATGATTTTGATGGTGAAAGATTAATAAGTCATTTACTTAATCGTTATTGTAAAAATTGTAATAATTGTTTTCAATCTAGAAAAGTTATGTACACTATAGATATTTCTATTATTAATTTTATTATTTGTATTAACAATAACTATTATAGATATATCTTTGATTTTAGTGATAAAGATAATCCAAAATATACTTTGAAGATTAATTGGATAACTATAAAAGAAAAAACTTTAACAATTAAAGATAAAAATAAAATACTTGTTTCATTTAAGAAATATAAACCAAATTTATGGAATGGTCACTATGGTCTTTCTTATGAATATGCTAAATACTATTGGATATTAAAATGTACCTATTATAATGGAATTGATTATGTAAAAAGTGGTAATGACAAAGTTCCTGACAATTGGAAATATTTTGTTAAACCATTTAAAGAAATATTTGATGAAAATATATTTGATTTAGAATCCTAAGAAATTAGGATTTTTTTTCTATTAAAATTTAAGAAAGGGTGATACTAATGGCTGTATTTAAAGTTGAAAAAAGAAAAAATTATACAATTATGAGTAATCATCATCTACAAAATAAAAATCTAAGTTTGAAAGCAAAAGGACTTCTTTCTTATATGTTATCTTTACCAGAAGATTGGGACTATTCACTAGCAGGATTAGAAGCTAATTGTAAAGAAAGCAAAACCTCTTTAAGAACTGCTTTAAATGAATTAAAAGAAAAGGGATATTTAGTAATTGAAAAGATGTATCCAAATCAAACAAAAAGTAAAAGAATTGAATATGTTTATAATATTTATGAAGAACCACATTTAGAACCAGGTATCCATAAGCAAGATACCGAAAATCAATATCTTGATTTTCAAGATGTTGAATTTAATACACAACAAAATACTAATAAACAAAGTACTAAAGAACAAATAGATAAAGGCGATAAAACCAAATCCTCTAATATTTTTAAAGATAATCATAATTATTTAACTATAGACTTAATAGATCGTGGTTATATACTTAAAACTGATTCACAAATTTATTATTATGATAAGTTATTTGAAAAACTACTCCAAGAACACGAATTAAGCGATTTAATGATGATTATTCACTATATTATACCAAGAGTACTTGAAAGAGATTTTAACGATGAATATGGCAATAAAATCGAAAATAAATATGGTTATTTAAAGTATTCTATTTTGAATAATATAAATAAACTAAAAAATAATGAAATTATTTGGGATGAAGAATTAGGTTGGTTTAAAGAATTAGATAATGAATTAGAAAAAGAAATAGAAATATAGTAAAAAATAACAATATTTTTATAAACTGGTCGTCAACTTAACTAAAAAACGACATTTTATGTTAAAATGTTATTATGAGGTGTCTTAGATATGATAAAAGAGTATTATAATTTTATTAAAGATTATTTAAAATTGGCGGAATTAAAAATAAAATATGTTGTTATAAATATATTATCAGCATTTTTTTATAAGGGGTTTTCAATTTTATTACCACTTATTGCTTCATTAATTATTAAATATTTAACTGATAATAATGCAGTAATGACTTATTATTGCTTAGGAGCATTTTTAATAACTTATATTTTATATAATATTGCTCTTTATATTAATTATAAAATTTATGGATTTAATATGAATTATTGCTATGATAAATTAACAAAAAAAGTATTAAATAAATTAGTTACAGTAGATAATAATTTTATTAGATTTATAAGTAAGGGACGACTTATGAACTCAATTAATTCAGATATTATTAATATTGGAGATATGAACGATAGAATATCAGAAGTATTAATGGGAATGTTACAGATTGTAGTAGTTTTAATTATTGTAGGTTTTTATAATATTTATTTAGCACTACTATTAATTATTTTTGCATTAATCTACATTACCGTTAGAAATAACTCTGATAGAAAAATTAATTATTATCACAATAAAGTTGTAGTACAAGATGATAAATATAGTACATTACTTACGCAAATAGTATCAGGATTACAAGAAATAAAAACATTTAATATGTTGCCGAAATTAACAAATAAACTAAATATAATTCAAAATAAATTTATCAAATTCTATGGTAAAAAAAGAGATTATTATACAATTAGAGATAATGATGTTAAAGTCATAACTTATATATTTAGATTTTTATTATATATATTGCTTATTTGTTTAATGGCAAAAGGAAAAATAGATGTAAGCGTATTAGTTTTAATTGTTTCATATCACGAATATTTAGTTACTTATATTAATGATTTAATTGCTTCTACTTCAACTATAAGGGAAGTTAATACTGCTGTTAACAGAATTAATGATATATTAAACTACGATTCAAAAGAGATACAATTTGGTATGATTGATACTAAAGATATTCACGGTATTATAGAATTTAAAAATGTTAGTTTAGAAATTAAAAATCATAAAATATTAAATAATATTAATTTAAAGATTGATCATAATGAAGTTATTGCTATTGTAGGTGAAGCAGGAAGTGGTAAAACAATGTTATTTAATTTAATATTAAGATTGTTTGAACCCACAAAGGGAAAGATAACTTTAGATAATATAAACATTTTTGATTTTAGTAAGGAAGTATACTCTAATAACGTTTCAGTTGTTAATCAAAAACCATTTATATTTAATATGAGTATAAGAAAAAATTTGGATTTTGTTGACACTAATATAAGTAATCAAATAGATGCTTGTAAGAAAGCAGGCATTCATGAATTTATTGAAACACTACCTCAAGGTTATAACACTATATTAAGAGAAAATGGTAGTAATATATCAGGTGGGCAAAAGCAAATGATATCAATAGCAAGAACTATTTTATCTGAAGCTGAAGTTTTATTATTAGATGATATAACTACATCTTTAGATCCTGATACTGCAAAATTAGTTCCTAGACTTATTAATAATTTAAAAAAAGACCATACCATAATTATGATAACTAAAAAGCCAGAATTAATGAAAGAAGCAGATAGAATTGTTGTACTTGATAAAGGTAAAGTTAATGATGTTGGAACACATAAACAATTAATTGCTAGAAATGAAATATATCAAATGCTACAATCTAGAAAATCTCCTAGTAGAATTGGGGTGTTTAATAATGATTAAAAGATATTATTTAATAGCTAAGAAATTCTTTAGTTTAGGAGCAAACAACAAAAAATTATTATTTCACTTATTCTTTTCTGCTTTTTTAAGAAGCATATCTTTATTGTTAATACCATTTGCTACATCAAAAATTGTTGAATATGCCACTATTAATGATTTTAAAACAACAATTATATGGATAATTTTATTCCTTGTTAGCAGTTTGATATATGTATTGTTTCATCATTATAATTTTGTTGCATATAAGAATAATTCAATATTTACTCATAATAAATTACAACAATTGATTTTAAATAAAGTAACAACTTATGATGAAAATTTTTCAAAAGAAATATCAACACCTTATATTGTAAATACAGCATTTAATGATGTAGGAAAAGTTATGCAAATACCTGACCAAACATTTGATGCAATTGCAGAAATGATAAGTATTATTATAGCATTAGTAATTCTTATTAATGTTAATATATTTAGTGGTATTTCAGCATTAATATTAAATATTATATCTTTATATGCGCTTGCAAAAAATATGGAAAAAAAGGAATATTATTTAGCAGGGCAAAGAAAACATCAAGATAGTATTTCTGGTTTAATGGGACAAGTTCTAGATGGAAATAAAGAAATTAAATCGTTTAATATGAAAGATGATATAAGTAATTATTTAGAAAACTATAAAAAACAATGGAGAAAAGATTATTTTAAGAAAAGGAAGTATAACGATAATGTATATGTTCTTGTTCCAATGATTTTAGGTTTTGGAAAAATATTAATATATTTAATTTCAATATATTTAATATTAAATAATAAATATGATGTAGCTATGTTAATTTTAATTATTGGTTATTATGAAAATATACAAGCAGAGTTTTCTAAGTTTTTTGATAAGTTAAACAATATTTCTGCAAATACCACAAGAGTTGATAGAGTTCATAAAGTTTTAAATTATAAAACGAAAAACATGCTAGATTTTGGAGAAAATAATAATGATAACATTAAAGGAAAAATTGAGTTTAAAGATGTATCATTTACGTATGATAGACAGGAAGTAATGAAAAATGTAAGTTTTGAAATTCAACCAAAATCATTTACTGCAATTGTAGGAAAAAGTGGTAGCGGGAAATCAACAATATTTAGATTATTATTAAGATTATATAAAACTAATAAAGGACAAATTTTATTAGATGATGAAAATATTTATGAATATTCAAAGGAAGTTTATTCAAGTAATGTAGCAATAGTAACCCAAAAACCTTTTATATTTGATATGAGTATTAGAGAAAATTTAAGTTTAGTTGATTCTAATTATGAAAATCAAATTGCAGCCTGTAAAAGAGCAGGAATTCATGATTATATTATGAGTTTAAAAGATGGATATAATACTAAATTAGTTAGTGATGCTGAGAATATATCTAGTGGTCAAAAACAATTAATTGCTCTTGCTAGAACCTTATTATCTAAATCAGAAGTATTATTATTTGATGAGGTTACTTCATCACTTGATATGAATACATCAAAACAGATAATTAATATACTTAAAGATTTAAAACAAGATCATACTATATTAATGATAACTCATAAGCCACAACTAATGAAAATGGCAGATGAAATAATAGTAATTGATAAAGGTAGATTAGTAGGAAAAGGCAAACATAAGGAATTAATTGAAAATAATAAGTATTATCAAATATTACAAAAATAACATAAGGAAGTAGATATAAATGAATTATAGTTTAGATTTAAATATTCAGAATGAGTTAAAAACAAATAATTATTTATTTTCTAAAGCAACTTTAGATGATTTAGATAAATTATTAGATTTGTATAAAGAAAGAACAAATTGGTTTAAAGAAAAAGGTATTAAACAATGGTCTAAGTATTTAGAACATCATCCAAAAGAAGAATTTATAGATGTTATTGAAAATGGATATTTCTTTATTATTAAGGAAAAAGATAACATAATTGGTGGATTTGAATTATCAACAAATAGAAAATATTTGCGAGATGATTTAACCGATGCATATTACATTTATAAATTGGTTACTAAAATAAATTATAAAAATGTTGGTAATTGTAAAAATATTGCTATTAATAATAATAAGAGTAAATTAAGACTTGATTGTTTAAAGAATAATGAAAGACTTAATATTATATATGAAAATTATGGTTTTAGATTGATAAAAACTGGATACGAAGATTCATATAGTTATGCTTTAAGAGAATATAATATAAATAATAAAAAAAAGTTAATATGGAAAAATTAAAAGCTATAAAAGAAAGAAGAAGTATTAGAGCATTCAAAAATGATAATGTTAGCAAGGATTTGATTGAGGATATACTTAATTGCGGAAGATTAGCACCATCAGCAAAAAATAGACAACCATGGTTTTTTGTGATTGTTAAAGATGATGTTAAAAATAAAATTTCTGATATGATGATTGAAGATACTTATAAAAGAAATTTATCTGAAGAAAAGAAAAAAATAGGATTTAATAGTAGTGTTAATCCTACTGCAAATGTTATAAAAGAAGCGCCAATCCTAATTTTAATATTTAGAGAAAAAAATGATAATTGGATAGTAGGCGATAATCTATCAATTGGTGCATGTGTTGAAAATATGTGTCTAAGGGCAACAGAACTAGGACTGGGAACATTATGGATAAGGGATACCGTTTATGTTGCTGAAGAAATATCAGAACTACTAAATCATAAAGAACTTGAAATGAATTGTGCAGTGACGTTAGGGTATCCAAATCAATTTCCAGCAGCTAGACCAAGAAAAAAATTAGAAGATATTGTGGAATGGTACGAATAAAATAACAACTAAAAAATATGTATCTAAGGAAAAGTGAAAAATAGTATTTTTTCAAAAGTGTCCGTTGACTGTCCTAAAAAATCGTGTTATTATGTTAATATAGGGAAAATAGAGATAAGGTACAGATAGGAGATATTTTATCTTCTTTTTTTTGTGTCTTTTTTTAATTTCTTAATAAAAAAAGGAGGGATAATTTTATGAATTATAATTAAAATATATTTAAAAAAAATACAATTTTTCTATAAAAAAATGAGTAAACTGTCGGAGATTAATTAGTGGGTCTTAGGGATATTCCCTAACAAGTAGTGGGTGTGTATACACCATGCTTGATAGAAAAAATAAGACTACTAAATAACCTCAGTTATAAATTAGAATTTAGAAAAAATATTAGAGATATATTCAAGTGGTAATTTATTATTTCTTTAGGTAGAAGTGCGCGCCTCAAAATAAAATTTTGAGGCGTTTTTTTATGCAGTAAAAACAAACGACGTACACATTTTTAAGGAGTAAAAAAAATATAATTAAGAGAGGTGATGTTTTTGCATTCTGTACGAGTTGAAAACTATGATAAAGATGGAAATAAAATAGAACCTAAAGAAATTATTTTAAAATATCCTTTAATATATTCTCTATTAAAGAAGTATCTAAAAGAGGCGTAAATAAACTATAAGCATTTTGTTTTTTGTATAAAAAATGGTATTATGTAGTTGCAAGTTTTTTTACAAAAAATGCTTTTATAAAAAGGAGGTAAAATTATTAGTAATATAAAAGCAGTAGTAAAAAAAATTAGAGCTCTTTATGTTCGTGTTTCTACTGAGGGTCAAATTGATGGTTACTCTATAGATGCTCAAATAGAGAGTTTAATATCTTATTTACATTCATTTCATTTAGATTATGATTACAAAATATATAAAGATCCTGGATTTAGTGGAGCATCATTAAATAGAACTGCTATTCAAGAATTAATTAATGATTGTTTTGATGGAAAAATTGAAAGTGTATATGTTTATAAACTTGATAGATTATCTAGAAGTCAAAAAGATACTTTATATTTATTAGATGAAGTTTTTGAAAAAAATAATGTTAGCTTTATTTCAATAACTGAAAGATTTGATACAAGTGACCAAACAGGAAAAGCAATGTTAGGTATAGTATCAGTATTTGCTCAATTAGAAAGAGAGACAATTATACAAAGAACTAGAATGGGTCTTAAAAAAAGAGCTGAAGATGGTTATTGGCGTGGTGGTGGCAAAACTCCATTTGCTTATGATTATGATAAGGAAACTGGTATGCTTGTTGTTAATAAAGAAAATAAAGCTATGTTTGACTTAATGAAGACAATGAGATTAGAAGGATATAGTTATCATAAATTATCAGAAATAACTGGATATGACGAATCATGGATTCAAGGTATATTAAAATCAAAAACTAATTTAGGTAAAATTCCTTATAAAGATAAAGTTTATGACGGAAAACATGAACCTATCATTACTGAAGAAGAATATGAACAATTACAACAAATAGAAAAACAACGAAGTAAAAATCAAAGAGCTAGTCATTATTTATTATCTGGTAAGATATGCTGTGGAAAATGTGGTGCTAAATATCGTTATCAGAAATGGGGACAAAGAATTATATGTTATTGTTATTCACAACAAAAAAGTAAACCTAAATTAATTAAAGACCCTAATTGTGATAATATAAGACTTGATAGTTTTGAAATTGAGGATAACTTCTTAGAACAATTATTTGCAATGTCCCTAGATGAAGATTTGTTTAGACAAACATTTAATTTATCTAAAATTAATCTTACAGATGAATTAAATACAAGACTTGATAAAATACAAAAAAGAATTGAAAATTTAATTCAATTACTTTCTGATAATATTGCAAATGACGAGGTTAAAGTTCAATTAGCTAAATTAAAAAGTGAAAAGACCGATGTAATAAAACAATTAGAAGATATAAAACAAAAAGAAAGAGAAACAAAAACTTATGATCAAATAAAAAATCTTTGTAGTGTTTGGAAAGATATGGAGTTTAAAGAAAAACGAAATGTCGTAGAACAATTACTAGATAAGATAGTTGTAGACGGGAAAACATTAAAAATATATTGGAATGTTAGCGAAAGCTAGCATAAAAAATATTTAGTTTTCTCTCTATATGTCTTACATTCCAATTAAAGACATACTAATATTAATTTTTAAAGTACTAATTATATTATTATTGTTATAAGGAAGTATCAATTTAGAATATATTTGAATTTTATTTGCGCCAAGTGATTTCATAAGCTTTATTTTATTTGGATCAGTTCCACTGAAACCTTCATAAACATTTATAATTGTAATAATTGTTGATATTAGTAAAGCCATAATTATTATTGATTTCATTCCAGCACCGGCCCATATAATTATAATTGGTCCTAGTGCCACTTTAGGTAGGCTATTTAGTATTGTTAAATATGGATCAATAACTTTAGCAAAAAATTTGTTCCACCACATTAAAGTCGCAATTAAGATTCCTATTATAGTACCAAGAAGAAAACTAATAATTGTTTCATAAACGGTTATAAAAATATGCTGATATAAATTGTTTGTTTGATGTAAATTTATTATTGTTTCTAAAACTTTTTTAGGACTTGAAAATATAAAAGTGTTTATTAGATTAAAATGCGCTAACAACTGCCATATAATTATAAATAAAAAGATTATAATAAATTGTGATAATCTAATAAAAAAAAATGTTTTTTTTCTATTTTTTAAATATTCTTTATGTTCTAAACTATACATGAAAATCAATTTCCTTCCAAATCAAATCATAATAATAAGAAAATTCCTTAGATTTTCTATTATTAATTGGATTTGATTTATTACTTAAATTTATATCGAATATTTTTTTTATTTTAGTTGGTCTTTTTGATAAAACAATTACCTTATCTGCCATACTTATTGCTTCAGCAATATCGTGCGTAACCATTATAACTGACTTTTTTTCTTTTTTTATTATATTGAATACATCATCTGATACTGCCAATCTTGTTTGATAATCAAGTGCACTAAAAGGTTCATCCATTAAAAGAATATC
>CAKOYE010000029.1 GCA_934130485.1 uncultured Bacilli bacterium | reverse complement strand
TAAGTCAAAAGAAGTTAAAGGTTATTCTACAATGAAAAAGTCAGAATTAATCGATGCTTTAAAATAATATATAATAAGGTGATTTTAAAAAAATCATCTTTAATTTTAAAGGAAGGGAAGATAGTATGGTAAGTCCAAGTTTAGTAAAAGATTTAAGAGAAATGACAGGAGCAGGAATGCTTGATTGTAAAAAAGCATTGGATGCAACAAATGGTAATATTGATGAGGCAGTTAATTGGTTAAGAGAAAAAGGAATTTCAAAAGCTGCAAAAAAAGCTGATCGTATTGCTGCAGAAGGAATTGCTTCAATATTAATTGATGGAAATAATGCAGTTATATTAGAAGTAAATTCGGAAACTGATTTTGTTGCTAAAAATGAAGAATTTTTAAGTATGGTTAAAGATATTTTAAAAACAATCATTAAAAGCGATGCTAAAAGTATAGAAGATGTTTTATCATTAAGTTGTAATGGTGAAACAATCGAATCATTAATTGTTAATAAAACAGCAAAAATTGGTGAAAAGTTAAGTTTAAGAAGATTTGAAAAAATAACTAAAAATGATAATGAACAATTTGGTTCATATATTCATATGGGTGGTAGAATCGCAACTTTAATAGTTACTGAAAATACAACTGAAGATGTAGCTAAAGATGTTGCTATGCATGCTGCTGCAATGAGACCTTTATATTTACATAGTAGTGAAGTTCCTGAATCTGTTCTTGCAAAAGAAAAAGAAGTTATCAGAGAACAATTAATTAATGAAGGTAAACCTGCTGATAAAATAGAGAATATTATGGTTGGTAAAATTAATAAGTACTATGAGGAAGTCGCTTTAGAAAATCAAATTTTTATTAAAGCAGAAAATAAAGAAACTGTTGCTAAATTTGTAGCTAATCATGGAGGAAAAATATTGTCTATGATTCGTTATGAAGTTGGTGAAGGTATTGAAAAAAAAGAAGAAAACTTTGCTGATGAAGTAGCAAAACAAATTAATAGTATATAAAATATTTATAAGACTAATTTTAGTCTTTTTTTATTGTTATAGAGGATTCTTGTTATGCCATATAGTATAATATTATATGAATACAAATAAATATATACTAAATTAACTTAAATGTGTTAAAATATTATTAGAAAGAGTGATTTTATGTATGAAAAATTATTAGAGTTATTAAAGAATTCTCATAGCCCATATTCTAATTTTAGAGTTGCTGCAATCGTTACTTTAAAAGATGGAAATTCATTTAGTGGTGTAAATGTAGAAAACGCTTCTTACGGGGCAACAATTTGTGCCGAAAGAAGTGCAATTGTAAGTGCTGTAAGCAACGGATATAAAAAAGGTGATTTTGATAAACTATACATTTTATGTGGAGATAGTAATAAGATAAGTACTTGTTGTTTTTTGTGTAGGCAAGTAATTATGGAATTTTTTGATAAAAATTCAGAAATTATTTGTTATGATAAACTTGGTAATAGTAAATCTTTTTCTATTGATGAATTATGTCCATATTCATTTGATTCAGGTGATTTAATATGAAATCGGGTTTCGTAGGATTAATAGGTAGACCTAATGTTGGTAAATCTACTTTAATGAATCATATTATTGGTAAAAAAATTGCGATTACATCATCAAAACCACAGACAACTAGAAATATTATTCAAGGAATATATAATGATTCCGACACTCAAATAGTGTTTGTTGATACACCAGGTATTCATAAACCTAATCATAAGTTAGGAAATTACTTAAATAAACAAGCTTATTATAGTATTGATGATGTTGATGTTATTTTGTTTTTAGTAGATGCAAGTAGTAATCTTGGTACTGGGGATAAATATATAATTGAACGTTTTTCAGAAATTAATAAACCAGTTATTTTGATTTTGAATAAAATTGATAAAATGAAAAAAGAAGAAATTCTACTTAAAATTACAGAGTATAAAGATTTATATGATTTTAGTGAAATTATACCAATATCAGCTTTAAAAGATAAAAATACAGATACATTAATAAATGTTATTAGATCCTATTTACCAGATAATATAAAATATTTTTCAGAAGATCAAGTTACAAATAAGTCAGAACAATTTATAATATCTGAATTAATTAGAGAAAAAATTTTCAATTTAACAGAAGAAGAGGTTCCACATTCAATAACTTGTTATGTAGAAAAAATAGAATATAAAAAAGAAAGTGTAGTAATAAATGCTTGTGTAGTTGTAGATAGAGATTCATTAAAGAAAATAATAATTGGACATAATGGTAGTAAAATAAAAGAAATTGGAATAAAAGCAAGACAGGATATAGAAAAATTTACATCAAAAAAAGTATTTTTGGATATATATGTCAAGACAATAAAAAAATGGCGTGATAGAGAAAAATATTTAAAAGAATTTGGTTATGATGATTTTGAATTATAATTGAATAAAAAATTTAACTTTTAATCATTATAAAAATAGGTGATTAAAATGAAAAAAGATTTATTATGGGAATTATTTAAACATACAGGAAAAATTGAATATTATATTAAATATAAACAAGTTGGAAAGTAGTGATTTTTTTGGAAGTAATGGTAGGACAGGTTTATAGACATTTTAAGGGTAATTTATACCGTGTTATTGCTATAGCGTATGACAGTGAAACAAATAAAAAAATGGTTGTATATGAAGCATTGTATGGTGATAATAAAATCTGGGTTAGAGATTACTTAATGTTTACATCTTTAGTTGATAAGAAAAAGTACCCGCTTTCGGATCAAAAATATCGTTTTGAGCTAGTTAAGTAAAATGTTAGCAAATGTTGAAGGTATTGTATTAAGTGAAACATCATATAGTGAATCAAGTAAAATTTTAAATGTTATTACTAAAGAGTATGGTGTTATAGGAGTTTTATCAAAAGGGTGTAAATCACTAAAAAGTCCATTACGTAGTGTTAGTTCAAAATTAACTTATGGATATTTTAATATTCAATATAAAAAAGATAAATTATCTACATTAATAAGTGTTGATGTAATAGATAATTTTAAAAACATAAAAAAAGATTTATCATTAAAATCGATTAGTTATTCTTGCTTTATTTTAGAACTTACAGATCAAGTTATGAAACATAATTATAATGATAATATATTTGAAATTATGATTTCTGCTATTATAAAAATTAATGAAGGATTTGATCCATTAGTAATTACAAATATATTAGAATTAAAATATCTACATTATTTAGGTGTAATGCCTATTTTAGACAAATGTGCAGTGTGTGGAAGTAAAACATCAATCGCAACATTATCAAGTTCAAAAGGTGGACTTGTTTGTAATAAATGCAGAAATAATGAAAGAATGGTTGATGTAAAAACAATAAAATTAATTAGGATGCTTTACTATGTAGATATTAAAAAAATAACTAATTTAGATATTTCAATAAAAGTAAAAATGGAAATTAATAGCTTCTTAGATGAATATTATGATTTATATACAGGCTTATATTTAAAATCAAAAAAATTTATTGAAGAGTTAAATAAAATATAAATAATTTATCTAATCTATATATTTATACTAGATAAGTTATTTTTTTTAGATTATAATAAAATAAAGTAGGTGACATTATGAAAGATTATGTTTATTTAATTATTCCGTTTTTATCAGCATTATCAGCTCAAATTATAAAGTTTATAGGTGAATCTATAAAATATAAAAAGTTAAATTGGGAAAGACTTTTTAATGGTAATGGTGGTATGCCTAGTACTCATACTTCATTTACATTCTCTCTAACATTTACAATAGGATTTTTACAAGGATTTACAAGCCCTTTATTTGCAATTTCGCTTGTGTTTGCTTGTGTAGTTGGATATGACGCGATGGGTCTTAGAATGGAAAGTGGAAAGCAAGCTATAGCAATTAATAAAATTGTAGATGAAATATTTTTTAGAAATACTAAGATAGGTATAAAACATTTAAAAGAACAACTTGGACATAAACCTTTGGAAGTTGTAATGGGTATTATTTGGGCATTATTCTTTACATTATTTTTAGTTAAATATATTTTTAATTTTTTAAATATTGAAATTATAATTAAAATGTTGTAAAATTGTATTGGAATTGCCTCATAGCCAAGCGGTAAGGCAGTGGACTCTGACTCCATGATCGTTAGTTCGAATCTAACTGAGGCAGCCAATATAAATTTAAATTGACACTTAATAGTGTTTTTTTTTATTTTTTTTGATATAATTTTATTGAAATTGGAGGAAATTATGAAAATAGTAGTAATTGGTGGAGGTGCCAGCGGACTTGTTAGTGCTATATTTAGTAAAACAAGTAAAAATGAAGTAATAATTTTAGAACGTAATAACAATTGTGGTAAAAAAATTTTAATCACTGGAAACGGTAAATGTAATTATTGGAATAGTGATCAAAGTATTAATCATTATCATTCAACTAATTTTGAATGTTTAAAAGAACTATTTACTCCAAAAATAAATAATGAAGTTTTAAATTTTTTTGAAAGAATAGGAATTGTTCCAAAGATTAAAAACAGATATTATTATCCCACTTCTAATCAAGCAACTAGTATTCAAACAGCTTTAATATTAGAGGCAAAATTAAAAGGTATAATTATTAATAATAATGAATATGTTAAAAATATTACAAAAAAAAGTAATAAATATTATATTGAAACAGAAAAAAATAATTATGTTGCCGACAAAGTTATTATAGCAACAGGATCTAAAGCAGTTCCTAAAACTGGGTCAGACGGTAGTGGTTATGATTTTGCCATTAAACTAGGACACAGTATAATAAAACCGCTACCAGCTTTAGTTCAATTAAATGGTATTGGTAATTATTTTAAAGAGTGGGCAGGGGTAAAACAAGATGTAAAAGTTACTTTAATAGAAAATAACTTTAAGTTACGAGAAGAATATGGTGAAATAAATTTAACTGATTATGGATTAAGTGGAATTTGTGTTATGCAATTAAGTGATCAAGTTGCAAAAGGTTTGGATTGCGGAAAAGATGAAACTGTTGAAATTAATTTTATGCCTTGGATTATTAATGAATCAGATTTTATAAAATGGATGGATAACAGAAATAAACAAGTCATAAATAGAAGCGTGACTGAACTTCTAGATGGTGTATTAAATTATAAATTAGTTAATTTGTTTATAAAAAAATCTAAAATTAAACAAGACGAAAAATGGGAAAATTTATCGCCAAATTTAAAAAAAATTTTAGCTTCTTATATTATCTGTTTTAAACAAAAAATAATTTCGACAAATTCTTTTGACAAGGCACAAATTTGTTCAGGTGGAGTACCAATTAATGAAATTAATATTAATACAATGGAATCAAAAATATCTAATAACTTATATTTTGTAGGAGAAGTTTTAGATGTTAATGGTGATTGTGGTGGGTATAATTTAGGATTTGCCTGGATATCCGGAATTATTGCAGGTAAGGCAATATCGAAAGAGGAATAAGTATGATAAGATTAAGACAAATAAATGTAAATGTTTTAGAAGATTCTAAAGAAAAATTGATAGAAAAATGCTCAAAAAAATTAAGAGTAAATTACAAAGATATAAAAAGTATTGAAATTGTGAAAAAATCTATTGATGCTAGAAAAAAACCAGATTTATTTTATTCTTATGAAGTAAATGTAGATGTTCCATTAGAAGAAAGAATAGTTTCTAAAATTAATTCAAATGATATATTTATTGTAAATGAAAAAAAATATGAATTTAAAATAACTGGTAATAAAGTTTTAAATAAAAGACCAGTAATTATAGGTAGTGGACCAGCTGGGTTATATTGTGGGTATATGTTAGCAAAAAATGGATACAAACCAATTATTATAGAGCGTGGTAAGGATGTTGATAGTAGGATATATGATGTAAAAAAATTTTGGGAAACTGGCATTTTAAACAAAAATTCTAATGTTCAATTTGGAGAAGGTGGTGCCGGAACATTTTCCGATGGAAAACTTAATACTTTAGTTAAAGATAATAATGGTAGACAAAAGAAAGTATTAGAAATATTTGTTGAATCTGGTGCACCAAGTGAGATTTTATATGAAAATAAACCTCATATTGGTACAGATATTTTAAGAACTGTTGTAAAAAATATTAGAAAGAAAATTATTTCTATGGGTGGAGAATTTAGATTTGATACCTGTCTTACTAATATTAATTGTGAAAATGGATTTGTTAAAAGCATTATGGTAGATGAATTTGAAGAAATAGAAACTGATGTTTTAGTACTAGCAATTGGACATAGTGCAAGGGATACCTTTAAAATGTTATATGATTTAAATTTAAGTATGAAACCAAAACCATTTGCTGTAGGTATTCGTATTGAACATTCTCAAAAATTGATAAACAAATCACAATATGGTGTTGAAAAACATAGTATTCTACCTAACGCTAGCTATAAACTAACACATAAGGCCTTAAATGGAAGAGGCGTATATACCTTCTGTATGTGTCCTGGTGGATACGTTGTAAATTCCTCATCAGAAGAAAATATGCTTGCAATTAATGGTATGAGCAATTATAAAAGAGATACAGAAAACTCTAATAGTGCAGTTATTGTAACTGTATCACCAAATGATTTTGGTTCTAATGTTATGTCAGGAGTAGAATTTCAAAGAAAATTAGAGAAAAATGCTTATTCATTATGCAATGGAAAAATACCAATTCAATTATATGGTGATTTTAAGAATAATAAAGTTTCTAAAACATTTGGAAGTATTAAACCAATTTTTAAGGGAAATTATGAATTTGGAAATGTAAGAAGTATTTTTCCAAACTATATAAATGATGCTTTAATTGAGGGTATTGAAGCATTTTCGAAAAAGATTAAAAATTTTAACTCAGATGATGCTATAATAGCAGGAGTAGAATGCAGAACTTCTTCACCAATTCGCATTGAAAGAGATGAGTTTGGAGAAAGTAATATAAAGGGAATTTATCCGATAGGGGAAGGTGCTGGTTACGCAGGTGGCATAACGTCCGCTGCAATCGATGGTATTATAGCTGCCGAGAATATTGCCAAAATTTATAAAGTAAATTAAAAATATTGAAAATAAGTAATTATTGTGTTAGAATTAATATTGTAAGCAATATTAATTGGCCTGTTGGTGAAGTGGTTTAACACGCCACCCTCTCAAGGTGGTATTCATGGGTTCGAAACCCATACAGGTCACCAGAATAAAAATAAGAGCCTTTGATTTAAAAGGTTTTTTCATTATTGTTTTTCAAAAAATTCCCAAAATTAAAAAATGCATGATAAAATATATGATGTAAATGCAAAAAATAAAAAAATTTAATTAAAAATACTATAAAATTATGAGGTATATATATGAAACAAAAAAATTTTGGAGATAGACAAAAATATGAAAGATATGATATAAATAAATACTATATTGGTCAATTATCAATAAATCTTAATGACGAAAGTAATAGTATTGGCAAAATAATAAATGAAGTGTTTCTTGAAAATATTGATAGTAAAAAAGCTATAATTATTTCAAATAATGATAGGATATATAAAGTTTTAACTATATTTTATAGTAATCCAAATAATAGTTTATTTTGTATTCACAATTTGCAGAATTACAATAAAGAAACGGTGGATTATTTAATACCATTAACTGAATTTTTTCCAAAATTAAATTATGAAATACCTAAAAATCTTTCTATAATTGAAGCAAAAATGATATTTCGTTATTTATTTGATTTAAAGTATAATATAACGTCTGAAAAAATTTACTCCAATGAAATTCTTCCAATAAACAATTTTTATGTTGGCGATTTGTATATATGTAACAATAAAACAATTAATTCTATAAATGATTTTAGTAATATATTACAAAAAATTATGTTAGAAAAAAGTAGTGCAAAATTAACACTCAAAAAACAAATTGTAAATAAAAATTGTACCTACGAGTATTTTGTTTATAAATGTCTATTTTATAGATTAAATTGTAAACTAATAAATATACATAATAATATGACATATGAAAATAAATATCCCAGTGACGATAATTTAAATGGACTTAGTTATTATAAAATAGATAGTATACTACATAACCCTTATAAAAATAGTTGTCAAAATGGAAATATTTCTATAAAAAAAGCATTAACCTTACTAAAAAAATACAAATAAATTTTATTTTAACATTTTATTTGTATTTTTTATTTTATTCGTATATTGAAGTGTTTTAACTGTGCTTGCTATTATTGCGCTTAATGGAACAATATTAAAATATGTGTCACTAATATAATTTTTTCTATTGATTAATTTATCATCATATTCATTGTTTGAATCAAAAACAGTTAAATTTTTCATTTGCATTAATGCAACACTCTCTACAAGTACACAAATGCATATACTTCTTTTTATTTTTAAATTTTTTATAATAATGCGTTTATTTGTATTCATTATATGTTCCCCCTTTTTTGAACTATATTATAATCCATATATTTTATGAAAGTAAAGCATTTTTATGTAAAAAAGTAATTTTTTTTTGATATAATTAATATGGTGGTAGTATGCAACAATATATAGATATTTTACTAAAAAAAATAAATTATCCTTCTAATAAATATGAAAACTTTAAAGAATCTAATGTTGATAAAATAGTTGGTAATTCTAATAAAACTAAATATGTTTTTTATATTACCTTAGAAAAGCTTATGAATACAATTGATTATCACGAATTTGTTAGATTAATGCGTAAATCATATTCTGAATTACAATCTATTGATGTTGTTTTTTCTTTAAAAAATAAGTGTGAATTAGATATTAGAGAATATTATAAATATTTTATAAAAATACTAAGTGATGGTTCTCCATTAACATATAATTTGACAAACTTAAGTTTAAATATTGTTGATATTTATAATAGTGATAATTTTAGTATTGTTATAAATGCAAATAGTTACGCACAAGAATTAAGACTTAAAAGTATACTTAATCAGTTACAACTTATGTATCATAAAATAGGATATGATGTGAATATTGATATAAAAATGTCAGAAAAAAATTCAATTAGTGAAGAAATTGCTAATGAATTAAAAATAGAAGTACCAAAGGAATTACTTGAAAGTAGACCAAAACCGGAAGTAAAAAAAGAGGAAAAAAGAAAATGGGTTCCTGACAAAAACTATAAACGCCCTCCTTTAATAGTTGAGCCTGATAATCCAGATGTAGTAATTGGTAAATTGATTAGTGATAAGTCTTCTAGACTTGATACAGTAGCATCTACTGGTACTGTGGTAATAGAAGTGGAAATATTTGGCAAAGATGTAATTACAACTAAGACAAATTTAAGAATTATAACACTAAAATTAACTGATTATACGGATAGTATATATGCTAAAATATTTGTAAATGATGAAAATGAATTCAATATTATTGATAAAAAGTTGAAAGTTGGTAATTGGTATAAAATAAAAGGCAGTGTAAAAAATGACGATTATTCTCACGAACTTACATTAAGTGCTACTGATATTAATAATTTTGAATATAAAAAGCAGGAATTAGTTGATGATGCCGAAATCAAAAGAGTTGAACTTCACGCTCATACTATGATGAGTCAAATGGATGGAGTTACAAAATTAGATCTAGGTAAGCATACCTGTGAGTTAGTTGAAAAAACAATTAAAATGGGTTATAGAGGAGTCGCAATAACAGATCATAGTGGTTGTCAAGCATTTCCAATTTCTTTTGGAATTATAAAATCACATAACAAAAAAGTAAGAGCAAATATAAAATCTAAAATAGAAGAATTAGAAAACGCTATTTTAGAAGAATCTGATGAATCAAAAAAGAATGAATTAACTATTGAATTAGAAAAAAAACGTGAAGAATTAAAAAATCCACCTATATTTAAAGGGTTATATGGAACAGAACTTACATTAGTTGATGATACTGTAAATATTGTAGTAAGACCAAATGATTCAAAATTAATGGATAATACTTATGTTGTATTCGATACTGAAACTACTGGCTTTAATGCTGGTGGCGCTGATCAAATGATTGAAATTGGTGCTGTAAAAATTAAAGATGGGAATATAATTGATAGATTTGATGAATTAATTAATCCGGGGAGACATATTCCAGATAGAATTACAGAACTTACTTGTATAACAGATGAAATGGTTAAAAATTGTGAAAATGAGGAAGTTGTAACTAAAAAATTTTTAGAGTGGGCGAGTGACTTACCAATGGTTGCTCATAATGCAAAATTCGATATTTCATTTATTGAAATGGCTATGAAAAAATATAATTTAGGAGTATTTAAAAACACAGTAATTGATACTTTAGAGTTATCTAGAACTTTGGACCAAGGTTTTGCACGTCATGGTTTATCAGCTTTGGTTAAAAGGTACAATGTTCCTTGGGAAGAAGATGCTCACCACAGAGCTGATTACGATGCTGAAGGTACTGCGCTAGTATTTCATAAAATGTTAAAAAAATTAGAGGCACAAAAATTTGTTACTATAAGTGATTTAGATAAGCTTATATCTAAAGATGAAATTTATAAATTTGGTCGTACATATCATTTTAACGCAATTGCTTTAAATAAAAAAGGACTTAAAAATTTATTTACAATAATTTCTTTAGCAAATACAGTTTATTTATATAAAACACCAAGAATATTAAGAAGTAAACTTGAAGAATTAAGGGAAGGTTTATTAATAGGTAGTGGTTGTTATGAATCGGAAGTTTTCTCTCTTGCAAGAAGTAAAGAGGGAGAAGAATTAACTAATATAATTAACTTTTATGATTATGTTGAAGTACAACCACCTGAAGTATACGATCATTTAATACAATTAGGTGATTTCAGTAGTCTTGTTGAACTTCAAAATCATATTCGTAAAATTATAGATGCAACTAAAAATGCTGGAAAAATAATAGTTGCAACTGGTGATGTACACCATTTTTATAGAGAAGATAAAATTTATCGTGAAATTATTGTAAATCAAAAAGTTCCTGGTGGTGGAAGGCATCCTTTAGCTAAAAATGGTATCAAGAGTATTCCATCTCAACATTTTAGAACAACAAGAGAAATGCTTGAAAATTTTTCATTTTTACCAAGTGATTTAGCTTATGAAATTGTTATAGAAAATACTAATAAAGTTTTAGATATGGTAGATGAAATAGAAGTAATACCTGATACCGGCGGAACTCCTTTTTCTCCACGTGTAAAATCAGATGATGGAATGTCTTATCTTGATTGCCCTAGAGTTGTTACAGATTTGGTTTATACTAAGGCCCGTGACTGGTATGGTGAACCTCTTCCATACTCAATAGAAGAGAGAATTGCCACTGAACTTTATGGTGATGTTGTATTAAATTCTATTAAAGATTCACTAAAAGATAAAAATTTAAATGATGAAGATTTGAAACGAGAAGCATTTAAGGAGTTACATGATGTAATTTTAAGAGGTTTCGATGATGTAAAAGAAGTTGTTAAAAATTTCATAAAGAAAAATTCCGAAACTGAATTAAGTGAAGAAGAACTTGAAAAAAGTTTGAAAAAATCATTAGGTGGAGTAATAGGAGCAGGATTTGATCCAATTTATTTGATTGCCCAAAGACTTGTTAAACACTCAAATGATGAAGGATTTTTAGTAGGATCGCGTGGATCAGTTGGATCTAGTTTTGTTGCAACAATGATGGGTATTACAGAGGTAAATCCTCTTGCAGCACACTATAGATGTTCAAAATGTAAATGTAGTATTTTTGATTCTGATGATGGTAAACCACTAGGTGCAGAGTATTCATCTGGATTTGATTTACCTGATAAGATGTGTCCAAATTGTAATATTCCACTTCTAAAAGATGGACAAGATATGCCATTTGCGACTTTCTTAGGATTTAACGCTGATAAAGTTCCAGATATAGACCTTAACTTTTCAGATTTAAACCAAGCAAGTACTCATGCTTATACTAAAGTTTTGTTTGGCGCTGATAATGTATATCGTGCTGGAACAATCGGTACTGTTGCTGATAAAACTGCTTTTGGTTTTGTTAAAGGTTATTGTGAGGATAAAAATATTGTCATGCGTACTGCGGAAGTAGAACGACTTGCGATTGGTTGTACTGGTGTAAAAAGAACTACTGGTCAACACCCAGGAGGAATTGTCGTTATCCCAGATTATATGGATTGTTTTGATTTTACTCCATTTCAATATCCTGCTGAAGACCCTAACAGTGCTTGGAGGACAACTCACTTTGATTATCACTCGATTGAGGAATGTGTCTTAAAACTTGATATTTTAGGTCACTCAGATCCGACACAATTAAGGCTTATACAATTACAATCTGGTACTGATATAATGAAGGTTCCTTTAGATGATAAAGAAACTATGAGTATATTTACATCTACTAAAGCGTTAGGAGTAACTAAAGAGCAAATTATGTGTAATACTGGTACACTTGGAATTCCCGAGTTTGGTACAGCCTTTACTATAAAATTAGTAGAAGATACCAAACCAACAACTTTTGCTGAATTAATTAAAATTTCAGGTTTGTCGCATGGAACTGATGTTTGGCTTGGAAATGCCCAAGAATTAATTCAAAATAATATTGTTCCATTTAAAGAAACAATAGGTTGTCGTGACGATATTATGGTTTACTTAATGTATAAAGGTGTTAAGCCTATTAAAGCATTTAAAATTATGGAATTTGTTCGTAAAGGAAAAGCAAGTAAAGATCCAGAAACTTGGAAAGAACATGTCAAAACGATGCAGGAAGCAAACATTCCTGATTGGTTTATCGGTTCATGTCAGAAAATTAAATATATGTTCCCGAAAGCTCATGCGGCAGCTTATGTTATTAGTGCATTTAGAATTGCGTGGTATAAGGTTCATATGCCAGTTTATTTTTATGCTTCTTGGCTTTCCTCCAAAGCAACTGATGTTGATCTTGAAGCAATGTGTGGAGGTTATGACGCAATCAAGAAAAAAATAATTGAAATTCAAAATAAGGGTTATGATGCCACAAATAAGGAGTTAGGACAACTAGAAAGTTTGAAGGTTGCACTTGAAGCAACTGCTCGTGGAATCAAATTTTTAAACGTCGATTTATATAAAAGTGAATCAATTGTTTGGATTGCTAAAAATGATAATGAGATATATCCACCTTTTAATGCCATAGATGGACTAGGGGATACGGTTGCTAATAATATTGTTGAAGAAAGAGAAAAAGGTGAATTCTTAAGTATTGAAGATTTACAAAAAAAAGCAAAAATTTCTGGAACATTAATAGAAAAAATGCGAATGTTAAATATTTTAGATGGTATGGATGAATCAAGTCAATTATCACTTTTTTAGTTATAAATTTTTGAAAAAAAGTTGAACAAATTGTTCACTTTTTTTGATTAATAAAAAAAGATGCTTTAATTTATATTAAACATCCTATGTAATGAGTCAATTCCTAAATTTGTAACTCTCGATATAGTATTTATATCTATATGTTCATCATACATTGATTTTGCAATATTCAATTTTTCACGAGCAATACCTTCACTAATTCCTCTTTTTTCACCACGAATTTCACCACGTTTTTCACCTACTAAAATACCATTTTTAAATCCAGTATCTGTTGCTTCAGCAATCATAGTATTTTTTTCTAACTCACTTTTTGATAATTCAGTATATAGAGTAAATACATCTTCATCACTACTATATCTTTCTACATTTTCTATTAATTTTTCTTTTGATTCATCTCTCATAATACCACCTTCCAAATATTTTTCTAATTTTACTTTTTTATTTGTTGTAAATATTTTAAATAGACTAAATCTTTTGTTACTTATAGGATAACATGTATTTTTGATTTTTTCAAGATCTACTAAATCTATTCTTAATTTTTTACTATATATTTTTCCTCTTTTGTTCATTAAGTAATAACTTTCTATTGCATCTCTCTCATTACAATTAAAATTATTAATACATATTTGTATTGATTCTTTTATATTTTGATAATTCTTGTCTCCTACTTTTAATTGTTTTGAATGTTGTCCACAAATATATACTAAATTTCT
>CAKOYE010000028.1 GCA_934130485.1 uncultured Bacilli bacterium | reverse complement strand
CCATGTCCTGCATCTATAACAATTTTTAAATCTTTCATAAATTACCTCCTAAATAATTTTATGATTTACTTTAATAAATGTGCCCACATACAAAAATATTTTAGACTATAAAAAAATCAAAAAATAAATTTTGATTTTTACTCAGCACTTTTATATAACTTTAATTCTATATTTCTAATCTTTCCATCACGATAAATTTTTAACTTAATTATATCATTTATATTATATTTATATAATAGAAATCTCAAATGGGTAGAATCTTCTACTTCCTCGCCATTAATCTCTAAAATTACATCACCTTTTTTTAAACCAGCATCCATAGCAGGATATCCATCTTCTACAGCAACTATTACCGCACCTTTAGTTATATTATCATCAATAGAAATTTTATTAGAACGTAAAGTATAAGTATTCGTAATATCTACTAACTGAACACCTAAAACAGGTCTTAACACTTTTTCACCTTGCTCTAATTTATGAGTGGCAGACATTGCAATTTCAATAGGGATTGCAAAGCCCATTCCTTCAATTTCATCTTCAACTAATTTCATTGAATTAATGCCAATTACCTCACCTTGCATATTAACAAGCGGTCCTCCACTATTTCCAGGATTAATAGCCGCATCAGTTTGAAGTACTTGCATCATATATTTACTACCACTTGAAAGGGAAACAGTAACCAATCTATCAACACCAGAGATTATCCCCTTAGTAACTGTACCTATATATTTTTTTCCAAGTGGAGAACCTACTGTAAATACGGTATCACCCAATTCCATTTTAGTGCTATCACCAATTTTAGCAACACTCAAACTAGCAGATTTATCAATAGTTAAAACTGCTATATCGGCATATTCATCACCACCAAGCAGCTTAGCTTCAACAGTTTGGCCACCAGTATTAGTAACTAATATTTTATCAGAACCATTTATAACATGAAAATTAGTAATTAAGTATCCATTAGATTCATCAATTTTATAAATAAACCCAGTACCAGAACCAACACCTTGATTATTTTTATAAGTTTCAATAATCACAACCGAATCATAAACTTCATCAATAGATGATTTCATTGAGTTAGATTCAGTAATAGTTACATCTTTAACAACAGATTCAGTATTACTACAGTTAACCGGAAATTTATGATATACATAAATCGTACCAGAAACACCAACAGCAATCGATAAAAAAATTGTAATCAAATAACCTGTTATTTTTTTCAAATTATCACATCCTATAAATCTGCTATATCACGCCAATCATCTGGAAACCCTAATCTATTTAAAATACTATTAAGAGGAACTGTATCAACTTTATTATCTAAAACATCAATTTCATAACCAATTTCAAAAATAATATCACGGAATTCCCCTTCACTAAGCATTTTTTTCATAATAATTATTATTGCATATAAATCGTTTTTACCATAAATATATTCATCTAATTCATTTTTTGGAATTTCTAAAATTCTATGATAATCACAATCCGGTATAACTCTATTTGTTCTATGATCATAAAGTATATCCTCATGAGCACACAAATTTCTAAAATTTGCTAACAAAGCCAAATATATTGATAAAGTTTGAGGATCTAATTTATAAAATTTAGCTATCTCAACTTGGTCCTCATATTTTAATATACAAAATAATTCAGAAATAATACCAAAAGATAATACTTTAACTAAAATCCACATTGGAATATATCCATAATTGCTTAAATAATGTAGGGTTGCAGTATGTTGTCTACCATTAACTCTAATTTGCCTTTTCATTTTATTTAAAATATCAAAAACTTGTTTTGAACGTGTTGGATCTTGTGTAAAATTATCTGGATTTAAATAATCCTTATCCTTAAAACCATATTTTTTTGATAATTGATAACTCATTATTGACTTAATATTATTTTCAATTATTAAAATATATTTAAACATTATATTTCTTATATAACGATCAAATAAAAAAGTTGCATACATCTCTTCAAATGTTGTTCCAGGTATAAACTTATCTTTATTGCCAGTAGTAAACATATGTCTATAACCATTAATAAAGAAATAATTTTCACGTAACAATATTTCTTTAGTCAATTCTTCATCATTTATTATAAGACCTTTAGAACGCATTATTTCAACTTGTTCATCTAGATTTTTAAATATCTTAGATTTCATAGCATCACCTATTAAAATTATAGCACATTAATATTAAAATCTAGAAAAAAATTTTTATAATTATTAATATTTACACTTATTTACTAAGATAATTTATTACACCAGTCGTTATTGTATCAGCAATCTTTTTTTGATAACTATCTTGACGTAATAAATAACGTTCATTTGAATTACTTAAAAAACCCACTTCAACTAAAACCCCCGGCCTTAATGCTTTACGATATAAATATAAATTACTAATTTGTTTAATATTTCGTCTCGAATTTAAACTTGATGAAAATTCTTTTTGTAAATACTCAGCTAAAACAACATTTTTACTATTAACATCATCATAAAAAACTTGCGCACCATACCACGATTCACTAATATCAGCATTTAAATGAATTGACAAAAATAATGAGCAATCAGATTCATTTATAAGCTTTATTCGTTGATTTAAATCACTTCTTTTATGATTACTAGAATTTGGAATAGATAGATCGTAATCATCATATCTGGTTAAATAAACTATCGCACCTTTTTCAGCTAAAGCATCAGCTAATTTTTTACTTATTTCCAAATTAATTGGAGCCTCTTTTATATTTTTATATATTGCACCAGGATCTATTCCTCCATGCCCTGGATCTACATATATGATTTTACCTAATAACGGTAAATCATTTTCTTTAGCGCTCACAAAATTAAAACTAACTATACCAATTAATAACATAAAAAAAACACATATTTTATAACGAAACATTATATCACCTTTATAAAATATATGTAATTATTATAATATATAATATTGAATTTAAATAAAAATTACGAACTATGTATTTTTTTCATTAATAAATTAACATCAGTTATTGTAACATTAGAAGTACCCTCATCACCTATTATACTTGCTACAACTTCTAAAATTGTAGATGCTTCAAATCTAAATACAGTAGTTTGTGAAAAATTCATTTGCGCACCTGCACCTACCGATAAAGTAAAAGACAAATCTTTTAAAGCTTCACCATCATTATTTTGTAAATAAAATCCTCCACCGTGCGTACTATCAGAATTTTCAACTTGACCCGAAAAAGTTATTTCATAAATACCAGGTTGAACCAAAACCTCATTGTCACTCAAAATTGAAAAGTAATCAGAAACATTTGGTATAAACCACGGATTTTCAAAATTCATAATACCAGATGTAGTTACTGCCTCAAAACCAGTGAAAAAAAGTCCTTCAGTTGAGGATACTGCAATAGGTCCAGTTGGTCCTATATCTCCCTTTTCACCTTTTTCTCCGGCAGGTCCTTGAAGACCAGGTTCTCCTTTATCGCCCTTAGGTCCAGCTGGTCCAATTATAGGACAACCAATTCCAAGCTTTAATAATTTATTTCTTAATTCTAAATTTTTTTTTAATTCTTCATATTTATCCTGAGCCATAATTACCTCCTATAATAATATATGGCAGAAAAAATCTTATGTTTAAGCATTTAACATCATAAAAAACAAAATAGATTACAATTATTTTACACTATATATACAAAATCAAGTTATTAGATAATTAAATTAAGAATTTATATGTTTTTAAATCAAAGAAAAAGCAAAAAACAAGGTAACATTTTTACAAAATATGTTTCTTATTTGTTGCAAATAAATTCCAAGGATAAAAATCAGGTTTTTCTATTTCAAAAAACATTTGAGTACCAGTTGTGGGATGAAAAAACGTTAAAGAGTAAGATAACAAAGCAATCTGTTCGCCTACTTTAGCATTTTTATTATAACGTTGGTCACCATATAAAGCGTGATTACGCGATGAAAATTGAACACGAATTTGATGTGATCTTCCAGTAACTAAATCAATATCAACTAATGATAAATTATTTTGATAATCAAGCACTTTATAATTTAAAATTGATTCTTTCCCAAGATCAGAAACAATAGTTGTATTAGTTTTTGAATTCTTTAGTAATTTATCAGTAAATGTTCCAACATTTTTAGATAATTTTCCTTCCACTACTGCATAGTATTTTTTAGTCATTTTTCCAAGTCTAACTTGTTCACTTAATCTTGAAGCAGCCTTACTAGTTTTAGCAAAAACCATAATACCACTAACAGGTCTATCTAGTCTATGAACTAATCCTAAATAAACATTACCTGGTTTGTTATATTTTTCCTTTAAATAATTTTTTAAAATAGATAGTAAATCAGAATCATTGCTTGAATCAAGTTGAACTGGAACATTTTTAGGTTTTACAACAACTAAAATATGATTATCTTCATATAAAATTTTAATCATCTATATCAAATCTCCCATATATTCCGCAAGGTAAAACTAAATTATTATTAGAAATTGGAAGTCCTACTTCACCTGCTGTTACCTTTCCATTAGGGAATTTTTTTAAAACCGTTATTTTTAATATATTTTCCAAAACAGTACTAGAAATACCAGTAGTATAAGAATTTATTAACATAAAAAGTGGTTTATCGCTTAAAATCTTCATACAAGAAATAATTAAGTTATAAATATTATCTTCAAACTTCCATACTTCACCATTTGGACCTCTTCCATAACTAGGAGGATCCATAATTATAACGTCATATTTATTACCACGACGTGCTTCTCTTTCAACAAATTTTAAACAGTCATCAACAATAAATCTAATTTTATTATTTTCTAACTTAGATAAGTGCATATTCTCTTTTGCCCACTCAATCATACCACGGGATGCATCAACGTGGACAACAGTTTCAGCACCAGCATAAGAACAAGCCATAGTTGCACCACCAGTATATGCAAATAAATTAAGTACCTTAATTTTTCTTCCACTATTTCTTATCTTGTCAATCATATAATCCCAGTTAACAGCTTGTTCTGGAAAAAGCCCTGTATGCTTAAAATTTGTAGGACTCACTTTAAAAGTCAAATCACCGTAGCTAACTGTCCAATGATCAGGTAATTTTTTAAAAAATTGCCACGATCCACCACCTTTACTACTTCTGTGATAAAAACCGTCAGGATTATTCCAATTTTTATTATTTGTATCAATTGGCCATAAAGCTTGAGGATCAGGTCTTCTTAACATAACATCCTTCCACATTTCTAGCTTTTCGCCATTACCAGCATCAATTATTTTATAATCAATCCAATTATTACTTAAACGCATTATATCACTTCCTTTTTCTATTATATAATACTTGTACTCCTTTAACAATTAAATATATTAAAACAATGGGTGTTACAAAAATTAAAACAAGATCAGAAACTACTGTAAAAGAACATAAAAATCCAGATAAAGCATCCGATGAGCCAATTTGACATTCAGTTCCCGTAAATAAAACAAATAAAGCACATAATATATCAATAATTATAATAGGCATCATTATTCTTACAAAAAACCAATTTTCATCTTGAGTTTTATTTTTTTTAAGTTTAGAAACAGTTTTAACTTCATCAATACTCAAAAATTTTTTATCAGGTAAATCCTCTAATTTATCTAATATCATTTTCTTATATATATCTAAGCATCTATTTAAATCATTATAAACTATTGAAGTAATAATTTTATCATTAAATCGCTTTTCAATTTTATTTTTTAACTCATTAAATTCATATTCAATTTCTTCACTAGTTTTTTTATTAATAAAAATTTCCCCAGATTCTGAATTTCTTGTTTTATCAGAATAAAATTCATATTCATCTTTAATATTTAAACTATTTTTTAACATTGAAATAACTATTTCAGCTTGATTTTCAAGAAAAAAACAATCCATATCTTGCTTTAATAAACCGATTTTTTCTTCTTTTTCCTTAACCATTATATTAAATTTTTTCTTAGTTAATTCTATTCTTTTATTTTCGAAATCTTTTTTAAATTTATTTAATTCATTAAGAGCCAAATTATACTCTAATCTTTTTTCTTCATATTTTGTTAACACAATATCACCTCTATCAAGTAATTACTATTATTATATCAATAAATGATGAAAAAAAATCATTAGTAACGAAAATTATAATATATTAGACATTTATTTACAAAAAACTCCATAAAATAAATTTACGGAGTTCAAAAGAAATATATATCCTATCTTTTTGAGAATTGTGGAGCTCTACGAGCAGCTTTAAGTCCTGGTTTCTTACGTTCTTTACTTCTAGAATCTCTAGTAATAAGACCAGCTCTTTTTAATGTAATTCTAAAACTGTCTTCTTTACCTTCATTAACTTTATCATACATAAGTAATGCTCTTGCAATTCCTAAACGAGTTGCTTCACATTGACCACTAAATCCACCACCAGTTACATTAACTGTGATATCAAAAGTTTCTTCTGTATTTGTAGCTACTAAAGGTTGTTTTAAATTCATAATATTTGTTTCATATGGAAAATATTCATTAACATCAACACCATTAACAATAATTTTTCCTTTTCCAGGAACCATCTTAACTTGAGCTATAGATGATTTTCTTCTTCCTGTACCAATAAATACTCTTTTTTCCATTAAAACCCTCCTAATTAGCTTTCATTTCTGTTGGTTTTTGAGCAGCATGTGGATGTTCGCTACCTTCATATACAAATAATTTTTTGTACATTGCTCTACCAAGTCTTCCCTTAGGAAGCATACCTTTTACAGCTCTCTCAATCATTTCAACTGGATAATTTTCTTTCATTTCTCTAGCAGTTCTTTCTCTTAATCCACCAGTATATCCACTATGATTATAATAAATCTTATCATCAAGTTTATTTCCTGTTAAATTAATTTTTGAAGCATTTACAACAATTACATAATCACCACAATCAACATTTGGTGTATAAGTTGTTTTATGCTTTCCACGTAATACATGAGCTACTTTAGTTGCTAGACGTCCTAAATTAACATCAGTGGCATCAATAACATACCAGTTACGTGATACTTCTTGTGCTTTTTGCATATAAGTATTTTTCATAAATCTTTTCCCTTCCTTACTTTAAAGATTAAGCGAGTGGTCCCAACACCCACTTATATGGGATATAAAAAATGTACCAACTAAAATATTACTAAAAAACATATAAAAAGTCAATAAAAAAGCTTATTTTTTATAATTTTTCACAAATTTTTATTCATAATATACATTTTTCAAATATAATCCACAAGCAGGCGCGGTTTTTTTTGCCTTTCTTCTATCTTCATATTCAAAAATTTTAGGAATTTCTAAAACATCAGTTTTTCCTTCACCAACACTAATAATTGTTCCAACCATATTTCTAACCATATATCTTAAAAAACCATTGCCAACAAAATTTATACATAAAATATCATTATCTACAGTTATATTTATATCATATATTTCTCTTACAAAATCAGTAATTTCATCAGTCGTTTTAACAAATGATTTAAAGTTATGAATACCCTTAAAATAATTTAAAGCAAGACGCATTTTTTGAATATCTAAAGGATTATTGTACTGATAAATATAATTTCTATCAAAAGGATTATATTCTCCTAAATTAATTTTATATACATATTCTTTTTTTATAACAGAAAAACGAGCATGAAAATTGCTATCAACTTTCTTAACCTCTTTTACATATATATCACCAGTAATTAAACTATTTATTGCTTTTTTTAAACTATCAGTTGGAATGTCTAAATTCATATCAAAATGAGCATATTGATTTATTGCGTGAACAAAAGAATCAGTTCTTCCACTAGCACTTATACTAATTTTTTCTTTTGAAATTCTAGATAAAACATTTTCAAGTTCTCCCTGAATAGTTCTTTTATTTGGCTGTTTTTGATATCCATAAAAATTACTTCCATCATAAGAAAATCTTATTAAATAACGCATTAATATATTCCTTTCATTATTAAAATAATTATCAACATAAAATGCAAACTCAACATATACGCATCCATTTTACTATAGCCATAGTTATAAAAATCAGTTCTAATAGAATTTGAATTATAAAGTTTTAAATACATTGTATCAGATAAATTATCTGCACACTTAAATGTTTTTATAAAAACGGGAATTATAATACTTTTTATATATGATATTTTCAAAGAAAAACTCAAATTTTTAAAACTAATTCCTCTAGTTTCATAACACTTAATAATCTTTTTTAAAGTCTCAAAAACAACTGGAATAAATGAAATCGCAAGTGTTAATATTAATGCTAAAGAATTAACTGGAACTTTAAAAAATTTAAGAGGTGATAATATATGTTCTAAACCATAAATAAGCTCTTCTTTAGTTGTAGTTAAAGTAAGAATTGATGAATAAAGAACAATAAAAATTAAGCGTAAAGACAATATTATTGATGTATTAATACTAGTATGACATAAAAAATTTATTAAAAATATAAAAAATATAAATGATGATAAACTAAGTAATATTTTAAAATATATTTTAAATGAAACATTACTTAGTAACATCGCAACAATTAAAATAATCGCAAGTATAAAGTTAAACTGAATACTATTATCAACAAAAGTAAGAATTAAAAAAATCAAAACACATAAAATTTTAGATATAGGGTTCATTTTTCTTAAACTAGATGAAACATCACAAAAATTATTTATAGAAATATTATCTAACATATCTATATATATCCTTAAGTAAATCGTTGATCTCATCTCTATATCCAATTTTTATATTTTTCTTATTTAAAACAATTGTCGAAAATTTAATAGTATTAGGTATTGGTAAATCGTATCTTTCTAATAAATCAATATTTTTAAATACATCATACTTATTTCCAGAAATCAGAATTTTTCCCTCATTCATAATAACAACTTGATCAGATACTCTATTAATAAATTCAACATCACGACTAATTACAATAACAGTTTTATTAAAATTATTTTTTAAATTTTTAATCAATCTTTCAATATTTCTAACACTTTTATGATCCAAACCTTTTGTTGGTTCATCTAAAACAATAATATCATTATCCAATAAAATTGTTGACGCAATTGTAAGTTTTCTCATCTCACCAGTACTTAAAGTTAATGGATTTAAAAGTAGATAATTAGAACTTAAACCAACTAAATCTAAAACTTCTATTATTTTATCATCACTAATGGTTTTGCCTAAAAACTTAAAGGAATAAGTTAATTCTTCCTTAACTGTTGAATTGAAAATTTGATCTTCACTATTCTGTGTTACATAGCCAATTTTATTTTTTAAAGAATTATCATCATATAAATGTTTCTTATTTATTACAATATCACCTATTGTAACTTTACCACTTGTTGGAGTAATAATGCCACACATAACCTCTACAAGAGTTGTTTTTCCACTACCACTTTTGCCAGTTATACCAACTATAGTATTACTTTTTATACCAAGTTTTATTGAATCCAAAACTTTTAACTTGGATTTTTTATCATAATAAAAATTTACATTATCAAATTTTACTTCCATAAAGTATCCACCATTTCTTCCATATTATATATTAGTTTATCAAGCAAATTATAATATTTTAACTTTATTGATAAATCAACCATAAAAGGCATTTCAAGACCTAATTTACTAAAAATCTTTTCAGATCTAAACAATGAATCATTATAATCGTGACTAATTACGTTACCCTTATCCAATAATATTATCTTATTACCAAATAAAATATCCTCACCATTTTGTGTTACGTTAATAATGGTTACTTTACTAGACATATTAATACTTTGCAAAATAGTCATTACTTTATTTAATTCATTTCTATCTAATGAATCAAACGCTTCATCAAAAATCAAAATTTGTGGTTTATAAACTAACACAGAAGCTAAATTAACTAAAGTTTTTTCCATATTATTTAAACTATTAATCGATTTATCAAGTAAATGATAAATACCAATTTTATTTGAAATTTCACACACTAAATCGATTATTTCAGTTTTATTATAATTCAAATTTGTAAGTGGAAAAGCAATATTGTCAAAAACTTTTTCAGCAATAAATTGCTCATTCATATTATTCAACATAATACCCATATTTTTTCTAACCAAATTAAGATCAGATTTTAATTCACAATCATTTATTTTTATACTACCTTGATAATCTAATAATCCGGCTAGTATTTTAACTAAAGTACTTTTTCCACTACCATTAGTACCTATTAAAGAAACAAATTCTCCTTTTTCAATTTCTAAATTAAGATTAGAAAAAATTATTTTATTTTCGTAACTAAAATTTAATTTTTTCACATTTATTATACTAGTCAGTCTATCCATTAAAATCACCTTAAAGGTTATTATAATATATATGAAATTTTAAAACAATAAAAATTTTAAAAAAATAAAAAAAATGACTAATTAAATTAATCATTTTCTACCTCATTTTTCTTTCCTTTAATATCATCCAATTTTTGAGCTATATCATCTTCATAAAAACGGTAAGTTGCTAGTAAAATTATTGTAACCGGTAAAGCAACTATTATTCCAAAAATACCTGCTAATTTTCCACCAGCAAAAACTGCAAATATAGTAAGTAACCCTGGTACATTATTTGTCTTTCCATAAACACGTGGAGATATAATATAACCATCTATATTAGGGCAAACAAAGGCAACTATAAGTGTTAAAATAAATAATTTTCTTGATACAAAGAAAGCTGTTACTGCTGCAATTATATTCGTAAAAATACCACCAAAATAAGGTATGACAGTTGTAACTGCACTCAAAATACCAAGTAATAAATAATAAGGATGACCTATCAAAAAGAAAATAATAGTGTATTCAAAAAATTGAATTATTATAAATTTTTCAAGACCAACAAAATATTGACTAACCTCATGATCAAGTCTTTCAACATACTTAAATGTTTTTTTATTTTTTCTCTTTAAAAATATTTTTACTTTCTTTCTTATTTTATCCATATCAGCTAATAAGTATATAGCAACTATAAAACAAATAATTACAAGTGTTAAAATATCTACTGATTTCATAATAACACCTAACGAAAAGTTACCAATTGACGCACCAAAATTACCCAAAATACTTTTAAAATCTCCTAAATACTCTTGTATATTATTTAAATCAACATTATAATCAGAAGAAACATTTAATACAAATTCCATTAACCAGTTAAATAATGAAATCAACTGATCTATTACAATTGGAATTAATAAAGAAGTTATTAAAACAATAAAACCAACTACTAAAATTACAACTATAAATACTGCTAATCCTTTAGGAACATTTTTCTTAACTAACTTTTGAACAAAAGGATATAAAGCATAAGCAATCGCAAATGAAATTATAAGTGGAATAATAATTGAAAATATTTTATTTAAAACTCCAGACCAAAAACCAAAAGTATTTATTACAAGAAAAATAATTAAAAGAGTTAATACTATATCAATAAGTTTATAATTTAATTTTTCCTTTTCCATATATTCCTCCATATATTATCTTGGATTTATTATACTATTTATTTTCATCATTTAATAGTATTTAATAAAACAAAAGAACCAAAAAACCGAAATTATAATAGGTAATTTGACATTTATTTACAAAAAAACTGCATTAAGCAGCTTTAATTTTTTCAACATAAGAATTTACATTATATGACCAAGATTTACTTTCAGCATACTTAGAATTCATCTCTTCTGCTGTTTTTAAACCTTGCAAATAATAATTATAATAAATATTATCTATATAACCTATTATACCCTCATCAAGCGTATTATAAGCTTTATATGATCCACCATTACATCCAGGACTACCTTTTTGTCCACCTACATTGTTACAAGCTTTAACCAAATAACTACAATCCCACTTACAACCTGTTTCTTGTAAAGTTATCGCAACCATCAAATATGGATCTAGGCCAAGTTCTAATGAATGAGTTGCAAAAATTTCACCCTTACCTGCTAATGTCGAATTTAATGACCTATTTAACTTATCCGTAAGTTCTTGCATAGTTAATCCATCATATACAACCTTACCAGTTGTATTTTGATATACAACATCTTCTATAATTTGGTTTGATGTCGCAAATAATGAATTATTAATTTTCTCTAACGAATTATTACTTGCTAATTTCATAGAATCATTAATTTCTTTTTTATACAATGTAAATCTCGAATATATAAGCGTTAAAATTAAATATATCATTAATAATGATATAAGTACAATAACTCTTTTTTGAATTTTATTTATTATCATTCAGTCACCTTTTCTAAAAAGACAAGATAGATTGTACCACAAATATACTCAAAATGTCAAATTATGTCTAAAATTAGTATTAATACAAAATTAATTTTTATACTTATTTTTCTCATAATTATTAGAAAAAATATCGATAGATAAACGTTTTTGATTAATTTTATTAATAGAATTCTTTATATTTTCTTCATACTTATATAAATCGCTATCACTAAATGAATTAAAATACATTTTATTCAAACAATCTAAGGCAACAATATCAGCAAATCTTCTTAAAGGACTAGTTATATGTGAATATGAATCAAGTCCTAATCCATAATGCCCCTTATTATTTATAGAATATGTTGAACTCGGATAAATGTTCTTAATAATTTCTACATATTTTAAATAATCTGATGTTTTATTATCACTATTAATTGTATTAGAAAAATCATCTAATTTTTTTATTGTTTCTTCATCAATTGTATGTATTCTATAAATAAAAGGTAATTTTTTCAAAGAAAAGTATCTAGCAACCATATGATTATTAAAAACCATCGCACTTTCAACAACTTTTTCAGACATTGTATTACCTATAATATTAGTATCAGTAATATTAGTGTTAGTTCGATTTAACTTTTTATAATATGGATCAATTTTGTAATGATTTAAAAGCAGTGGATAAACATCTGATAAAAGTTTTATTGTTTCAAATATTTTTTTATCAGAATAACCATTACACAAAATATTATTAAATTCACTATAAGTCATATTTTTATATACATTAATTAAAGTTTTTTCAAAGTTATAATTAACAACTTCACCACAAGAAGATATTTCATAATAATACGACGTTGCTGGCCTTAACTTATTTTCTACTAAACTTGCATAATTACTTGATAAATCACTTGGAAACATACTGACAGTTAAATCAGACAAATAAATAGATGTAGTCCTCCTTTTTGCTTCATCATAAATAATACTATTACTATTTATATAAAAAAGGGGATCTGCTATATGAATACCAAGTAAATAATTACCATTATCTAATTTTTTTATTGATAGAGCATCATCTATCTCTTTTGTAGAAATACCATCAAACGTCAAAATGACATCAGAAACCACTTTTAATTCATTATGTTTTTTATTTAAAATTCTATTACATTCTAAAATAATACTTTGATTAAAATTACTTTTAATATCATACTTATATTCTAAATAATCAGTATCAAAATTTGAATTTTTTTTAATTGTATTACATAAATCATTTAAGAAAAAGACATATTTTTGCTTTGTTAAACTATTAAAACTTGATGAATCAACATTATCTATCAAATTATTAATATAATTAATCCAATTATTTTGTTTTGCAATATTAAAATTTAGTTTAGGAGAATTTAATAATAACTTTAAAATTTCATCATAATATATAACTTGATCTGGAGTATTTAACTCATAATTTTCTGTATAGATATTCAATTCATCTATATATTTTTTTATAACATTATCAATTAATGATTCACATTCTTTTGTTTCAAAATTTACAATATATGGGAATCTTTTTAAAGCATCGGAAAATAAATTAATTCTTTTGACATCAAAAACTAAAAAATTAATAAATTCATACTTACTACCATCATATTTATCTACATAATCATAAAGAAGTGATAAAGTAAAAGTTTCTAAATTATCAATTAAGTTCTTTAAAAATTTAAAATTATTAGCACTTTTACTAATATTACCAGGTTTTTGAATTAATAAAGTTTTAACCTTATTTCTTATTGATTTTAACTTTAAATAAAATTCTTTTTTATTATCAAAATTTGATTCAAAATAATAAGGAAAAAAATTAAAAATATTAAGTAAATAATCATAACTAACTGTTGAATTATAATTAAATTTATCCACTTTATATTCAATATAATCTAATATGACATATCTCATTTTACTTTTACTTAAATTTAATTTCTTAATATCTAAATTATTTTTTAATAAATTATCCAAATCTCCATAACCCATATTATCACCAATTTTAGTATATCATAAAACAAAAAAAGTTCGAATAGAACTTTTTAATCTTTAACATTTTTCATAGATTCCTTAAAATTCCAATCACGAACTTCTTCTAAATCTATACCATATTC
>CAKOYE010000027.1 GCA_934130485.1 uncultured Bacilli bacterium | reverse complement strand
ATTATTTAATATAAGTATTTTTTTATCTTTTTAAACTTTTTTCTATTTTTTTAAATTTTATAATTTTGGTCAACAAATTGACTTGTATTTTAAAATTTTCACTAATATCACAAGGATTAACATTGTCATAACTTAAAATGTTAGATAATAATTCCTTGCTATAACTTAACTCACTATATTCATTAAATATATCATCAAAATTTTTATCTTGCCAAGTATTAATTTCTCTTTCACAAAATTTTAATGCAACATCTACAGCAAAATCATTATTTATTGTATCAAAAGAATTTGAAACATCAAAAATTGGATTATTCCTTATTGCAACAGCAAGACAGGCAGCCTTTTCATAATTTTTTAATTTAATTGAATATGGAAAATTTTTGCATTCTTCAACATAATTTATTAGTGTTTTTTCTAAATTAGAAAAATAAGATTTTTTAATTCTTTTATTTTTTCCTAATTTTTTTATATTTTTGTAATTATCAATAACAATAAAAAAACAATCATTTATCGTGTTTAATTCATCAATTATCATATTATTTCCTTTCTATCTTTTAATTCTCATCATATCATTTTTATAAACTTTTGTGCCTATTTTTATTTTGACAATTTGTTTTGGATGCCTTACTACATCTATTATATTATTTTCAATATCATATATTTCACAAATTTTAAAATTAATAGTAGAAATATTAGGTCCAAAAATTTCTACATTATCACCTTTTTTAAAATAGTTTCTCTGTTCTATTGTAGCTAATCCTTTATTCTCATCATAGTCCAAAACAATGCCCAAAAAATCCTGATTAGATACCTCTACCCTACCATTATAATATTGACAGTTTACACCATAATTTCCATCAAAAAATTGAGTTATTGAATCCCTATTAGCACAGTTGCGTAATACTTTTTCGTAATCTTTATTTAAATGATAGTTAATTGGATCCGACAAATAATCATCAATTACTTTTCGGTAAATATTTACAACAGTTGCGATATAATAAGACGAACGCATTCTACCTTCTATTTTGAAGGAATCCACACCTAAATTTATTAAATCAGGTATATGCTCTAAAAGTGACAAATCCTTAGTACAAAAAGTAAAATCTTTTTCTCCTTGAATATTTTTTAAATTCTCGTCTAACAGTTTAAAATCCCAACGACATATTTGACTACAACCACCACGATTAGAATCTCTTGCAGTTAAAAAATTTGATAATACACATCTACCACTATATGAAGCACACATAGCGCCATGAATAAAACACTCAAGTTCTATATCAACATTATTATGAATTATTTTAATATCATCACTTGATACTTCACGTGCAAGAACAATTCTTGTTACTCCTTGTGACTTAAAAAATTTTATTGCTTCATAATTAAGAGTTGATTGTTGAGTTGATAAATGTACCTCTAAAGATGTGTAAGTATGAGCTAATTCAATTATAAATGGATCACTTACAATAATTGCATCAACATTTATTTTATCAAGTTCCTCTAAATAGTTTACAATTTTTGATGACTCTTCATTATGAAAAGCAATATTAACCGTTACATAAACTTTTTTATTTAAATTATGAGCAAAAGAAACACCTTCTTTTAAATCATCTATTGTAAAATTAACTGCGTTAGCTCTTAAACTAAATAAATCTCCACCTACATAAACAGCATCTGCTCCATATAATAGAGCAATTTTAAGCCTTTCTAAATCACCAGCAGGTGCCAATAATTCTGGCCTTTTTAAATTTTTATCCATTTTTCTTCACCTTATATACTGTATTTTTATATAAAAAACCTGTATCGATTTCATAATTAAGTAACATATTTATTTTATTAAAAATATCCCTTTTATTCTCCATACTTAATTCATTAAATAAATTCATTATTTCATAAAAAACAGTATCACTTATATTAAAACTATTAAATACAAAATAATCAATACCAGACTCACTTAATTCAAATAATTCTAGTGATAAATTCAAAATCTTACTAGAGTAAACAGTTGTAACATTATCACTTACAATAGGATATATATTGTTTTCTTTTTCTAAATAATTTATAGCAGAATTATCTAATAAATTAAATTTAGATAAATAATTTAAAACAAGAGGTCTTTTTGATGTAAACATTGGTATATATCCAAAAACATTTAAAATAAGTGGACAATTAGTCATATTCCTTATTTTTAAAATTTCTTCCTTTGTTAATTCACTTGATAAATAACTACCATATACACCATTTCTACACCAATAATTTATTGTATTATAATTTGTAACCAAATGTTCCTGATTCCATATTAAATTAAGATTTAAATTTAAATCTTTAGTTAAATTTACAATAGCAATATCATAAAACATGATACCACTTATTTTCAACTTAGATAATTTAATCAAAGTATTCTTTAAAAATTCAAGTTCTTCATTATGGATATTTTTATTTAAACTAACAAAAAGTTCTATATTATTACTGATACATAGTGTTTCGATTTCTTTTATTTGTTCAAATGAAAAATAATGTGGCATATTGACACTTAAATTTTCAAATCCAACGATAAAACCATCACATAAATTGACACAATTTTTAATTTGCTCAAGTGATTTAGGTATTACAATTTTTTTACTCACTCTTTCACCTCATTCAATAATATAAATTTTATTTTATTTCTTTATAAGTATTATCAAAATCCTTTTCCATTAATAATTCGTGCATAAATTCTTCTCTATTTTCTACACTTATTTCTTCTATTCTATCAACTCTACATTTTTCTGAAATTAGAATTGCCTCTATTTTCTTGACAGCATTTTCTACAATATCATTTATAACAACATAATTATACTTATTTATCTCATTCAATTCTTGATATGCAGTTTTAAAACGAGTAATAACCTGTTCCTTTGTTTCACTTCCCCTAGCAATTATACGCTTTCTTACATCTTCCATAGAAGGAGCTAAAATAAAAATTAAAACAGTTTCCGGTAATTTTTCTTTAACAATTTTAGCACCTTGTACTTCTATTTCTAAAATTACATCTCTACCTTGGGATAAATTCTCTTCTATTTCTTTTTTGGGAGTACCATAATAATTTCCGTGAACTACTGCATATTCCAAAAAATCATCATTACTTATTTTTTCTTCAAATTTTTCGCGACTGATAAAATAATATGTTTCATTTTCAATATCACCTTTTCTAATATTTCTAGATGTATATGATGTTGATAAAACTAAATTCTTATTTCTTTTTAATAACTCATTTATAACAGTCCCTTTTCCAGCACAAGTAGTACCAGATATAATAATTAAAGATCCTCTTTTTTTATTTTTTATTAAATTCATTAAATATCACCTTTTTAATTATTTTAATTATACACTTTATAAAAAAAATTGCAAATATTATTATAAATAATAATAAAAAAGAGTATCAACTCTTAATTAAAATTAGTATTTTTTATATATTCTTCCATCTTAATAAGCTTTTCACCCTTTAATGGTTTACACCTCTTATAATTATTTATATCTTCACACATTTTATGAGCCATACCACTACAACTACCAAATCCACACGCTCCACAATTATAACCAGGTAATAGTTTTAAATATTCATTTTCTTTGTTATTTACCTCAGTAATACTATCAATAAAAACTATAATCAAACCTAATATTAAAGCAATACTTGTAGTAATTATTATACCAATCATTTCTTATCATCCTCACTTAAATAATCATTATATTCCTACATAGCGAGCAAATACTAAGGCCATTATGGAAGCTGTAATAAGCGCTATAGGAAGACCTTTAAAATTTTTAGGAACATCACACTGTTCTAATCTTTCTCTAATAGTTGAAAAAACATATATAACTAAAATAAAACCCATGCTACTACCAAAACTATAAACTATAGTTTGAATTAAATTATAACTACTACTAGCACACATCAAAACAATTCCTAAAATAGCGCAATTGGTAGTAATAAGTGGTAAATATAAACCTAAGTTTTTATATACTCTATTAAAATATTTTTTTAAAACAATTTGAATTATTTGTACCAAAGCAGAAATTACCAAAATAAAGATAATTGTTTTTAGATAAGTAGTATTAGTTGGAATTAATAAATATTTATTTAAAAAATACGTAATAATACTTGATAAAACGGTTACAATTGTAACTGATATTCCCATATAAATAGCGTTTTTTCTCTTATTGGAAGTTCCAAAAAATGAACACATTCCTAAAAATTTAGTAAGAACTATATTTCCTGAAAATATACTTACGATAAATAAACTAATTAGATTCATTTTTTTCACTCCTCTTGAAATAATTAAACAAAGCCATTAATAAACCTAAAACAAGAAATGCTCCTGCTGGGGATGCAAAAATTTGATTTGGAATTAAACTACTATCTGAAAATACTTTATATACAGCTCTATATCCTGTAATTTTACTTAAACTACTCATAAATGTAATTGTATTGGTACCAATTATTTCTCTTATTGCACCAATAATCATAAGTGAAAATGTAAAACCTAAGCCAATACCTATACTATCTTTAAGTGTATATAAAAATTTATTTTTTGATGCTACTGATAAAGCTCTTCCGAGTACAATACAATTAACAACAATCAAAGATAAATAAACACCAAAACTTGAAGATAAATCTGGTAAATATCTGTTTAATAAGATTTCTAAAACAGTTACGACTGTGCCAATAATTAAAATATAAACTGATATCTTTACATTTCCTGGTACAATTTTTTTAATTAAATTAATTATTATATTTGAAATAACAATAACTATAAAAAAACAAATACCCATTATATATGAATTTTCAAAATTTGTAGTAACAGCAAGTGCCGGACAAAGTCCAAGCATTAAAATAAAAATCGGATTTTCTTTTATTATTGTATTAAAAATTTGCTTCATAAGCATCTCCTATCCAATAGTATAAATTCTTCTTATTTCATTTAAAACAGTAGCTTCACAATCAAATAAGTTTTCAACTTGTTTATTATCAAATACATAATTACAATTATCTATTAAATCGTTAAATTGACCTTTATTAACTACATTAATTGCAGGAAAATAATATTTTTTATTTTCGTGATCCAATGATAAAGGATTTGAAATATCAAAAATTAAATAATCATCTTCTGTAATTTTAACTATATTATAAGAATGTAATTCCTTTGTAATTTCATCAAAACTAATTTTTTCAAGTGTTCCATATATAAAATAACTTTTTAATCCTAATATACTTAATATATTTTGTAAAATAGCTGATCTTTCTAAACACATTGCAGCACCCTTATCAGTTAATTTACTTACTGATAATTGCTCATTATTAGTAATTCTCATCTCTAATTCTATAGAATGTTCACAATAAACCTCATTGCGTTTTTTCTGACTTCCAGTAAGACCAAATGTATCTGTAAAATAATTTTGCAAATCCTGAAACATTTTTAACAAATCATCTTCATTAATATGATTTTTATATTGTTTTATAAAATCATAATAAATATTTATATTATCTAAATAAAATGGTTCAGCACTTTTTGAAGATTTTATTGGACTTTTTGAAGAAATATACCCCTCATATACAGATACAATTTTATCATCATTGGTCATACCTAAATTTTGAATTTTTGAATTTTTCTCAAGTTCAATTAACCTTTTTATTATGTAATTTCTTAATAATTCATCATTTAATGAATTTATATCATTACTAATATTTAAAAAATCATCTATTTTAAATGAGTTATTCACATTATCACCTTATTTACTAAATAAATTATTGTTGAACAAATTAAGGCTGTTAATGTTAAAATTAAGATTGATTTAATTTTCTTTAACATTTATATCCTCCTTATATTGTTTTAGAGTTTCTTCTATTGCCTTTTTAAATGAATTTGATGATATTGTTGCACCTGCAACTGTATCAACATTATCTAAATTTTTCTGATTATTTATTAAATAATTAATATAATCACTTTCTAAGATTTTATTGTAATAAGAATCATTTTGTTCTAATACTACAACATTTGTAATATAACTATCAACAATACTAATTTCCAACTTCATTTTTCCATTAAAACTTTTTTTACTTACTATATATGTATATATATTTTGATCTACACTTTTATCTAATACTTCAAAATCAGACTCAATTTCAACATTTCCTTTTATTTCTTCATTTCTATTATTTTTATAATCATTTAAAGTATTTATAAGCATTTTCCTTAGTCCATTAGATGTAAATGTACATCCCGCAATTGTATCAAAATTATCTAAATTTTCCTGATTTTTAATTAATGAATTAATATAATTTGCATCTTCAACTTTACTATAATATGAATCATTTTGTTCAAGCACTACTATATCTGTAACTTTATTATTTTTAATAATAATTTTAGCTTTTAAAATACTACTATATCCCTTTTCGCCAACCATATAAGTTACAGTATCACCATCAATTGTTTTAGAATAAATTTGAAAATCACTATCAACATCTGTTGAAACATTTTTATAACGTAAACCAATATAACAACTAAGAGCTAAACTTAAAGTTATCAAAATGATAAAAAATGGTACTGCATATTTTTTATTAAATCTTGATTTTACTCCTATTGAATCAATAATAAATACTAACATATTCATAGTTAAAATACTAGTTAACACACCTTCTGGATAAGGAGTTAGATTTCTAAATACAACAGTTAAAATACCAAGTGATATTCCATATAACACTTGTCCTATAAAAGTTGTTGGACTAGTAACAGGATCAGTAGCCATAAAAACAGCTCCAAACATAAGACCACCACTTAAAATTTGAAATAATGAATACGTTCTTTCTAAATCGTTAAAAGCTCCAATAATAAAACTCATTATAAATACAGTTGAAATATAAAATACTGGAATACGCCATTTTATTGTTTTAGTAATAGTTAAATATAAAAAAGCAACAAGACATAATAAAGCACTAGTTTCACCTACTGCTCCGGGAATTGTACCAATGAAAAAATTCATTAAATTTCCATAAGGTTTTACAAGCGTTTGATAACTACCAATTCCAGAAATTACACCAGCATTACTAAGTGGTGTAGATGACGCAATCGTATCAAGTTCATAAGCATTATGATAAATATATCCACCTAAAGTTGCAGAATAAGCAGTTATAATAAATAGTCTTCCAATTAAAGCTGGATTAAATATGTTATTTCCAAAACCACCAAATATAATTTTTCCTATAAATGTTGCAATAAAAGCTCCTAAAATTAGCATTGAAAATGGCGTATTAAGTGGCATAATAAGTCCCAAAAATAATCCTGGAAAAATACTAAAAGATTTTTTTACATAATCTAGTCCATCTTTTTTTAAGAAAATAGTCGCATATAAAATTTCTGTTAAAAATGATGTAAGAGTTGGTAATATAATAACCATTAATGGTAGCAATAATCCCCTAATATCTGTTAATCCTTTTTGATAAGGTATAATACCATTTTTATAAAATGAAAAAATAATAATTGGTAAAAGAGCAATAAAAAGATGTAACATCATTTTAGATGTTTTATTTTTTGATTTTAAAAATGGACCATTTTCTACTTCAAAATTCATATTATTTTTGCTCCTCTCTTATTATTTCTTTAGCGCGTCTTACATAGTCTCTAACATTAATTTTAGAAGGACAAACATATGAACATAAGCCACATTCTATACAACGATTAACCTGATAACTTTTTAATTTATCAGAATTGTTTAAATTGTCTTTAATCAAAACTGGAGTTAATTTAGCCGGACAATATTTCATACATAATCCACATCTTAAGCAATTGATACTTTCTAATTCTTTATTTTTTGGAATAACTAAAATACAATTTAAATTCGGTGTAACTATAATATCATCACTAGGAATACTATTACCCATCATTGGTCCACCAGCTATAAATAATAATTCTGAGGTATTTTTATATTTTAAATTCTTTTCTATTACTTCTTTAACCGACGTACCAATTTTCACACCAATATTTTTAGCACTTTCAAAACCTTCACCTGTAAATGTTACTATTCTTGAAGTTAATGGTTTATTATACTTAATGCTTTCATAAATTGCGTATATAGTAGATACATTGTTTACAACAACACCTATTTCAATTGGTAATTTATCATATGTTTTGTTAAGTACACTTTCCACAACATTTTTTTCCCATCCCATAGGATAAATATTTAAAGTTTCATAAATTTTAATATTGGGATAAGTTCCAATAAACTTATTAAACGCATCTATTAATTTAGTGTTAGATTTTTTTATAGCAATATAAGCTTCATCAATTCCATTAATTTTTAAAATAGCATTTATACATTCTAATAATTGTTCAGCATAATTAATTATTAATATATAATCTGCAGTGATATATGGTTCACATTCTACTGCATTTATTATTAATGTTTTAATTCTTTTTTCTGTTGAATATTTTATATAAGTTGGGAAGTTTGCACCACCCATACCTACAATCGCATTATTTTTTAAAATTTCAATAAATTTTTCCTTTTTTATTTGTTCTATATTACCCACTAATGAATTTTTTTCTTCCATCAATTCTTTAAAATCATTTTGAATAACAATACACTTTACTTTTTTTCCATTTAAATAATACTTTTCCTCAAATCCAATAACTATTCCACTTACACTAGATAAAATTGGAATTGAAAAATTTCCTTGTTTTTTTGCGATTACATTTCCTTTATATACATAATCATTTTTCTTTACGAATATACTTATATTAGTTTCCGAATCACTAATAAGTGGTATATAAACATATTTAGGGTTTAGAAATTCAACAAAATTATTTCTCAAAGATAAACTTTTTTTATTTGAAATTTTCAATCCAATAGCCATATCATATACTCCGTTCTATCATATATACATTATACATTTTTTTTAATAAAAAAAAAAGACGATATTAAGCATTATTTATATCATTTCATACATAAATACATATATTTCAAAAAAAAACCTTGACTTTTTATAAAATAATAGTAAAATGTAATATTGTCACTCACTGGAGGTGGAAAAATATGAATTTAGAAAATATTAATGGATTATTAACTTGGATTGTAACAAATGATGATATTAAAAGCAAAAATAATAATCATATTTTTGCATATAAAATTGCGAATAATGCTACTCATACTGAAACATTCGATAAATTTATTCAAGAAACAAATTTAAATGTAAACAATTCTTGGTATTTTGATACAGCTACAGAATTAACAAAAATGGGACATATGATATTTTGTAATATTCCTGATACAAATGATATTTTATTATTTTGTCCAGATACTAAAAAAATGAGTAATACTCAAATAAAATTTCTATCATTGTTTAAAGAAGAATTTCATAATTTTGAAAACATTAATATTGCTACATATGACGAAGAAAATGATGAATTTAAAGAAAATGTAATAAATGGTGCTGAATTTGATTTATCAAAAGAAATAATTAATGAAAAGAAGGTTCTAGTAAAAAAATAATAGACTAACTATTATTTTTTTTTATAAAATTATAAACACAATCAATTGTTTTATCAAAATTATTAAAATCTACCTCAAACCAATTAACATCCATTTGATTTTTAAACCAAGTATATTGTCTTTTAGCATATCTTCGACTTCTTTGTTTTATAAGTTCGATTGCAGAATCGATAGTTATTTTACAATCAAAATAATCAAATAATTCTTTATAACCAATTGGCGTCATAACAGCTTTGGATCTAATATTTAAATTATATATTTTTCTTGCCTCTTCAATTAATCCATCTTTTATCATTTTATCTACCCGATTATTTATTCTATTATATAAAACTTTTCTATCAGTTGTAAGACCTATAAAAATACAATCATATAAAGGTGAATTTGATTTTACTTTTTCAGATAGCGGTGAATTATTATTCAAATAATAATTAATTGCTCTCTCAACTCTTTTACGATTATTTTTATGAATAATAGTATTAGGATCTAATTTTAGTAAATAATTATATACCTCTTCATTACTTAAATTATCAAAACACACTCTTTTTTTTTCTTTTTCAAATGTGAAATCATATAATGCAGCTTTAATATATAAACCAGTACCACCAACTAAAATCGGAATTTTATTTTTTTGTAAAATAATATCAATTGATTTTCTACAATCATTTTGATAATCAAAAACACTATAATCCTCATCTATATTTCTTATATCAATTAAATAATGATTTATACCACATTTTTCATTCTCAGTTACTTTAGCTGTTGCTATATCAAGATTTCTATAAATCTGGGTACTATCTGCATTAATAATTTCTCCATTTAATTTTTTTGCAAGTTCAATACCCAGTTTTGTCTTACCAATAGAAGTAGGACCAACTATAACAATAACCTTATTCATACTACCTAATTAACATTGAATCTCCAAACGAGAAAAATCTATATTTATTAATAATTGCTTCATGATATGCTTTCATTATTAACTCTTTACTAGCTAATGCACTTACTAACATTACTAAAGTTGACTTTGGTAAATGAAAATTAGTTATTAAATTATCAACAGCTTTAAATTTATATCCAGGATAAATAAATATGTCTGTCCATCCACTGCATTCTCTAAATTCACCATATAAGCTCATTATAGTTTCAAGTGTACGAGTCGAAGTTGTTCCAACACTAATAATTTTTTTACAATCTTTTTTTGTTTTCATTAAAGTCATTGCGGCCTCATTACTCATCATATAATATTCACTATGCATCTTATGTTTTGTAACATCTGAAACATTTACTGGTCTAAAAGTACCTAAACCCACGTGAAGAGTAATATAAACAATATTTACACCTTTATTTTTTATCTTTGCAAGTAATTCCTTTGTAAAATGTAACCCAGCTGTTGGCGCAGCAGCAGAACCTATATTCTTAGCATAAACAGTTTGATACCTATCTTTATCCTCCAACTTCTCGTGAATATAAGGTGGAAGTGGCATTTCACCTAGTTTATCTAATATTTCATACAAGATTCCATCATATATTAATTTAAATTCACGAATTCCCTCGTCATCACATTTTATACATTTAGCTTTCAATAAACCATCACCAAAACTAACTACAGTTCCTTCCTTAATTCTTTTAGCTGGTCTTGTTAAACATTCCCAATTATTATCACCTAAATCTTTTAAAAGAAGTACCTCTATTAAAGCATCAGTTTCTTCTTTTACGCCATAAAGTCTTGCAGGCATAACTTTAGTATCATTTAAAACTAAAGAATCTCCTTCTTCTAAGTAGTCTATTATATCAGTAAATTTTTTATGTTCGATAGAACCATCTTTTCTATTTAAAACAAGTAATTTAGAATGATCACGTTCTTTAATTGGAGTTTGCGCAATCAATTCTTCTGGTAAATCAAAATCAAAATCGTCTGTTTTCATATTATTTCATCCCATCCTTATAATCACATCTTTTTACAATATTTAAAACTGTTGAATCTATCAAATTTTTTTTATTATCCAATTTATAAGCATCGTAATTATAGTCATATAATTTTATTGCAATATCAATTCTACTACTTATATCCTTTATGTTTTTTCTTAAATCTGTGGCATCAATATTAGTCAAATAATTAATATATTTTCTATTAAAAAAAAGAAATTTATATTTATCATACTCACTTACTTTTATTTTATTAAATGATTCTAAAATTACAATTAATTTTGAAATAGGTGCAATTTTACAAAAGTTATTTTGAAGTGTATAAAATTCTGTATAAAGAACATAATCAAGTAATTTTTCACCATATTTATCAATTAATTTTATAAACGTTAATGTATAATCTAACCTCTGGTTTATAGTTAATAAATTAGGATTCCTGCTACTTACATCAGTATTCTCTTTTATACAGTCAAAAACTTTTATATAATTAAATTTCTTTTTAAGTGATAGATTATATATATTATTCATACTCAAAAACTTAGTTAGTTCATCATATGATGGATCACCATAATAACAACTAAAAACATCTTTAAGTTCATTATGTCTAGTTTTTATTTCATTATCGAAATATTCTTTTCCTGGCATATTATTTCTCCTTATATGGAATTTTTAAGTGTTCATAAGCTTTTTCAGTCGCAATACGCCCTCTAGTAGTTCTTTTTAATAAACCTATTTGCAATAAATATGGTTCATAAACATCCTCAATTGTAGTTTGTTCCTCACCAATACTAGAAGCAATAGCCTCAATTCCAACAGGTCCACCATTAAATCTTTCAATAATTGCTTTAAGTAAATTATAATCTGTATCATCTAGACCCAAACTATCAACTTTTAATTTATCTAATGCCATTTTACATAATTTTAAATCAATTTTACCATTTCCAACAACAGTGGCAAAATCTCTAACTCTTCTAAAAAGTCTATTAGCAATACGTGGAGTTCCACGACTTCTCGTTGCAAGTTCTACTGCAGCCTTAGAATCAATCTCACAGTTTAAAACTTTACTGGTTCTTTTAACAATATCTGTAAGTTCATCAACCGTATAATATTGTAATTTAGATATAATTCCAAAGCGATCACGTAATGGACTCGTTAAATCACCTGCTCTAGTTGTTGCACCAACTAAAGTAAAAGGTGGCAAACCTATTTTTATACTTCGACTGGAAGAATCTGCTCCAATTACTATTTCCAAAGTAAAATCTTCCATAGCAGAATATAAAACTTCTTCGATAAATCGTGGTATTCTATGAATTTCATCAATGAATAGAACGTCTCCTTCTTCCAAATTTGAAAGAATTGCGGCCAAATCGCCTGTTTTTTCAATAGCAGGACCACTAGCCGTTTTTATATTTGTTCCAAGTTCATTTGCTATAATATAGGCAAGGGTAGTTTTTCCAAGTCCTGGAGGGCCATATAATAAAACATGGTCAAGTGCTTCATTACGCATTTTAGCTGCTTTAATATATACTTCCATATTTTCTTTTACTTCACTTTGACCAATATATTCTTTCAAAAATCTAGGTCTTATATTAAATTCAAATTGATCTTCATCTAATTCACTACCAGTTACTAATCTATCATCCACCATTTTTCACCCCGTTTATTTCTTTATAAATATCTAACCAATTACAAACCCTTTTATAATCTTTACATTTTTTGTTCCAATTTGCATCAAACATTAGAACATTTATAGAACAATTAGAAACACTTTGACAATTGTAAATTGAATCATCAATAAAAATATCTATATTTTCTTCTTTACAAATTTTTCCCTTGTCTTTAGCACAAACAATTAGCTTATCAAATTTTATTTTATGTCTTGATAAATAATCATAACTAATTTTATAGGGATCTTCAAATCCATTATCACTTCTAGCTGTTATAAAAATAATTTCATTTCCTTCACTCTTTAATTTATTAATTATTTTTCTAGCATTTTTCTTAAGTTTATATTTTGGCGCTAAAACTCTATAATACTTTTTTGCAAAGCTACAATACTCATCATAATTATCCTTCCACATATCGTCATACGGTTTATCGTTCTCTTTAAAAATTTTTTTATCAACATTAAAAAATTTACTTAAATAAGGAACTAATGCTTTCCAGGTATCACAAATTGTATCATCTATATCTATACCAATCTTCATTATATTCTCCATTACTTATGAAATAATTTATTTAATCTTTTTGCATATTCTAAACATTTTTCTTTTGTTTTTAATGAAATATCACAATAATTTAAATAATGATTCAAAACTTCATTATTAGGATAAATTGGAAATAACTCACTAGTTTCTAAACCCTTGTCTTCTAAAAAATCAATGTCATAATATATTTCATTATTAACTATTTTTTGTTTGTCAAATTTTCTAACCAAAACATAATTATAATTTATAAAAAATAAATTATCACCTTGTCTTTTCCAACAAGTTGCATCTGTTTGAATAATCTCATTTTCACTTTTTTTCAAAGCAAGACTATCTTTTTTAGGAATAATAATAATTTTTCCTTCATATAAATCACTTTCATATAATGTTAATTTTTTTACTATTTTTCTAATATTCAACATAATCACCTCATTAATAATTTTAAAGCTTCCTTGATTTGATTTTCTATTGTATCACAATTAGGTACACTTGTTAATACCTTTTTTATATCTACAGGTTTATATCCTAATGCTTTTAAAGCCTCTACTAATTCATCGTTATTTTTTGTATCATCAGTTTTACTTGATACCAATTTGCCTTTTAAATCAAGAATAATTTGTCTTGCAACTTTATCACCTATTTTAGGGAATTTTTTTAAATAATTAATATTTTCACTTTCAATTGCGGAAATAATACTATCCACACCACCATTTGCAAGCATTGGTAGGGCCATTTTGCACCCTAGTCCTTTTACCTCAATAAGACTTAAAAACATATTTTTTTCATCCTTTGTTTTAAAGCCATAGAGACTTATTTCATCTTCCCTTACATATTGGTATAAATAAATAGTAACATCTTCATTTAAACTAAAAGAATATGGATTAGCTGTATAAATTAAATATCCAACACCGTTATTATCAATAACAATGTAATTACTTTCTATATCAGTAACAATTCCTCTTATATAAGAATACATAATACCAC
>CAKOYE010000026.1 GCA_934130485.1 uncultured Bacilli bacterium | reverse complement strand
TATTTTATATAAATCTTTAGTTAAAGTATTGATTGTAATTTTATTAACTATATCTACATTAATTGTTTTAAAGAAAAATCCTAATTTTAAAGAAAAATTCTATGAAAATATTTATGAAAACAATATTTCATTTGCTTCAATAAATCATATGTATAAAAATATATTTGGTAGTGCTATACCATTTAGTGATTATTTTGAAAGTAAAACAAAACCAGTATTTAATGAAAAATTAAAGTTTTATAAAAGTGAAGAGTATAAGGATGGTGTTAAGTTATTTGTTGATAAAAACTATTTAGTGCCTACTATGGAAAGTGGAATGGTTGTTTTTATTGGTGATAAAGATAATTATCCAAACACAGTTATAATAGAGCAGGTAAATGGAATAGATGTTTGGTATTCTAATATTGAAAATATAAATATAAATTTATATGATTATGTTGATAAGGGGTCTTTAATTGGATCTACAATTAATGATGAACTATATTTAGTATTTAAAAAAGATGGAAAAGTGTTAAATTATAATGAATATCTTTAAAATTCATATTTTATACTGGGTAATGGCTTTTGTATGTGCTTTTTCTGGACTTTTTAAAAATTTTCTATATTTTACTCTATTAATTGTTATTCACGAATTAGGTCATTTTCTAGCTGCAAAAATGTTTAAGTGGAAAGTAGATAAAATAATTATTTTACCGTTTGGTGGAATAACTATTTTTAATGATTTTTTAAGTAAAAGTTTACTTGAAGAATTTATTATTTTATTATTAGGTCCATTATTTCAGATTATATTTTATACAATATATATAAAAATATTTGGATTTAATGAAATTTTAAGAAATTATCATTATTCATTATTAATATTTAATATGTTACCGATATTTCCATTAGATGGATTTAAACTATTAAATATTATTATTAATAAATTTTTTTCATTTAAAAAAAGTCATTTAATCTCAATTATTACATCAATAATTACTCTTATAATATTTATATATATTTTGATTTTTTATAAATTTGGATTTATTATGTTTTTAGCAACTATTTTTTTACTTTATAAAAATATAGAAGAATTTTTAAATCACGATTTTATTTTTAATAAGTTTTTATTAGAAAGATATATATATAATATAAATTTAAAAAAAGTTAAAATCATTAAGTCAAATAAATTAGAAAAAATGAAAAGAGAATATAAACATATTTTTTATTATAATAAAAAGTACGAAACTGAAAAAAACATTTTAAAGAAAAAATTTGACATTAAGAGTAAACCGTGTTAGTATAAATCCCATATTAATTATTTGTTGTATGGGGAAAATGGTATGGGAAAAAATAAAAAAACAATATATGATTATTTTGAAAATTATAGCAGGCTTCAAATAGATGACGCTTTGTCTGATTTAACTCAAAATGAAAAAGCAATTATTACCGATAAATATGGATGTAATTTAGATAGTTTTATAACAAGTGATAATTGGAATCAGAAAGAAGCATACATATTTTATAAGAAAATTGTTCCTAAAATTAGAAAATTATTACAAAATGATATTTTATATGAAAAAAGGATAAAAAAAGATTTAAAAGAAATGTTGAAAGAAGAAAAAAGCAGTTTTGAAATATGTGAAGCACTTAATTTGAGTAGAAAAGAATTATATGAGGAACTATTAAAACTTAAGAATATGGGTATTTTAACATCAAGAAAATATTATTCTGATGGAACGATTAAATATAAAAATATATCTGAAATAAGTGAATTTAATAAATATAATACAATAAATGTAAATAAAAGTGAAACTATTATTACAGATAAGGAAGAAAATGTATTAAAACTTCTTGTGATTTCTGATTTACATTTTGGTAATAAATTAGAACGATTGGACTTAATAGATAAAGCATATAATTATTGTATTAAAAATAGTATAAATATTATTTTATGTTGTGGTGATTTAATCGATGGGCCATCTACTATAGGTGAACAACACATAACTGATTTATATAAACAATTAGAATATTTTATAGAAAAATATCCATTCGATAAAAATATTTTGACATTTGCAGTTGGCGGAAATCATGATTCTTCCGCATTAACAAAAAGTTCATTAAATATAGTTGAACTATGTAATAATTATAGACATGATGTTATTATTGGAGGATATGGTAATACACTAGTTAATCTAAAAAATGATAAAATTCTAATGCATCATAATATCCAAAATATGAATAAACAAAAAAACTTTTTTAAAGAAGCTAAGATAATATTTCAGGGTCATTTTCACAAATTTTTGCTTGAAATCAATAATGATAAAGTATATATTTGTGTGCCTACATTATCCAATATAATGCAGATACGTCCAAGTGCTTTGGAAATGACTTTATATTTTACAAATGGATTTATTAATAATATTTCTTTAAAGAATATATCATTTGATGCGTCTTATAGTATTTTATCCCAAACAAGTATTAATGGTTTAGGATTCAAAAAAGATAAAAAAAATAAAATAGAGAATGTTGAACCATATAAAAGTTTAAATAAAGAAAAAATATTAAAAATTTAAATTAACAATTAAATAAAAATTTGACATTAAAAGTAAAGTATGCTAAAATTTACTATTGTGTAGAGCCTCTCTCTACAACCGCACAGAAAAGGTTAAAAAACGTAAGTTACCTTAATGGCGAGTCTTAGATTTAATATAAAGGAGGTTAAGAATGAAAGCAGTAATCGAAACTGGTGGAAAACAATATACAGTAGAAAATGGAACAGTTTTATACATTGAAAAATTAGATGTTGAAGCTGGAAAAACTGTAAAATTTGATAAGGTTTTAATGGTTGATGATAAAGTTGGTACTCCATATTTAGATGCTACAGTAACAGCTGAAGTTGAAAAACATGGTAAAAACAAAAAAATCAAAGTATATAAATACAACCAAAAGAAAAATTATCATAGAACTCAAGGACACCGTCAACCATATACTAAGGTTGTTATTAAGAAAATTGAGTGTAAATAAAAATGATTAAAATTAAGTCAAGTTATTTAGATAATAATATAAATGAGATTATTATTGAAGGTCATTCTGGCTATCAAGAAGCTGGTAAGGATATAGTTTGTGCCAGCGTGAGTAGTATTTCTATAACTACCGTTAATGCCATATTAATGCTTTATAAGGATGCTATTTCTTATGAAGAAAAAGATGGATATTTAAAAATAATAGTTAGAGATCATAATGAGTATGTTGATACATTAATTATAAATATGTTAGACTTATTCAAAGAATTAGAAAAAAAATATAAAAAGTATATAAAAATTATGTAAGAGGAGGTGTATCATGAATTTAATGCAATTAAACATTCAATTATTCGCCCATAAAAAAGGACAAGGTTCTACTAAAAATGGACGTGATTCGATTGCAAAAAGATTAGGTGCAAAAGCTGCAGACGGAGAATTTGTAACTGGAGGATCTATTCTATATCGTCAACGTGGTACTAAAGTATATCCTGGTAAGAATGTTGGAATTGGTTCAGATGATACAGTTTATGCTAAAGTAGATGGCTATGTTAAATTTGAAAGAGTAGGAAGAGATAAAAAACAAGTTAGTATCTATTCTGAAAGAGCTTAAGATTTTGAAAGATTCAAAATCTTTTTCTTTACAAAAATTTAAAAATTGTGTATGATTATATAGAAAGTAGGTGAATGAAAACTGAATATGTTTTAAAGTTTTTATTCATCTTTTTTTGTTGGAGGTAGTATGAAAAAAATAAAAAATGAAAAAATTTTTACAGAAACTTATTTAAATGTCGATACAAATTCTAAACATAATTTGCTTATTTATGAATATTCTATCAATAATATTAAAAATTATAATATTGTTATTGGAGAAGTAACTGGTAATTTTGATAATTTAATTTCTTATTTAAAAAGAATTATTTATCTTAAAGTTACAAATAGTCATCCATTATTTATTTGTAGTTGTATTAAAGATGCAAAAGAAAATAATGCGTTTGATAATATAAAATTTTCTTATGATGGATATAATTTGTTATTTGCAGAAAAAAATTATGATGAAATTTATAAAAATTTAAGTAACAATTTAAAAAGTATAATAATAGATCCAACTTCAAAAAGATTTAGTTCCATAAAGTATAAAGATGTATTTTATCCAATTTCACACTTTGAGGAATTAGAGAATATTAATGTAAAACAATATCAAAAAGTTATTAATAATTAGCACTTAAAGTATCGCAACTTGCGATATTTTTTATTTAAGTGTATAATTAGTATTGGTGATTTTATGTTTCAAAAAAGTTTAATTATTACTTTAGTATGCGTATTAGTTGATCAAATTATAAAGTTAATAATATCTGGTACGATGGGGCTAGGTGGTTCTATTAGTATTATTCCAGATTTTTTCTCGGTATCATATGTAGAAAATGATGGAGCTGCTTGGAGTATTTTTAGTGGTAATAGAATTTTTTTGATTTTAATTTCAGTATTTGCCTTAATTTTGATATATAGTTATTTTTTCAAAATAAAAAATATAAAAATAGTAGAATTTATAAGTTATAGTGTATTAATTGGTGGAATAATTGGAAATTTATGGGATAGACTTAAATACGGGAAAGTTATTGATTATTTAGATTTTAAAATATTTGGTTATAATTTTCCTGTTTTCAATTTTGCTGACATTTGTATTGTCATTTCTGTTATTTTATTGTTAATTGATGCTTTAATAGATAAGGGTGAAAAAAATGCAAAAAATAATGATTAATGACGACATTAATAAAAGAATTGATAGTTACTTAATTGATGTTTTAAATTTTTCAAGAAGTAAAATTCAAAAAATGTTAAAGGAAAATTATATAAAAGTTAATGATAAATCTATAAAAAATAGTTATTTATTAAAAAAAGGTGATGTAATAGAAATATCAGATTATGAAGAAGAGATGCCATCAATTGCGGCAGAAGATATGAATCTAGATATTGTTTATGAAGATGATGATGTAATTGTTGTAAATAAGGGAAATGGTGTAGTTGTTCATCCCGCTGTTGGAAACGCTAACCATACTTTAGTTAATGGACTTATGTATCATTCTAAAAAATTAAGTGATGTAAATGGCTCATTTAGACCAGGAATTGTTCATAGAATTGATGCTTATACAACTGGTTTATTAATGGTTGCTAAAAACAACGAAGCACACGATTTTTTAGCAAAACAATTAGAAGAAAAATCAACAACTAGAAAATACGTTGCTCTTGTTTGGGGTGTTATTGAAAATGATACTGGTACTATTGATGCACCTATAGGTAGAGATAGGCAAGATAGAAAAAAAATGGCAGTTACTGACCAAAATAGTAAGGAAGCAATTACACATTTTAAAGTTCTTAAAAGATATAAAAATGCTACTTTAATTGAACTTAAATTAGAAACTGGTCGTACTCATCAAATTCGTGTTCATATGAATTATATAGGACATCCTGTTGTTAATGATCCAGTATATGGTAGAAGAAAAAAAATTGACGAAACAGGACAATGTTTGCACGCTAAAACGATAGGTTTTATTCATCCTAGAACAAAAAAATATATGGAATTTGATAGTGAATTACCAGAGTGCTTTTTAAACATTTTAAATAAATTTGAATCGGGGGAGGTATAATATGAATACAGCGTTAAATGAATTAGATGAAAAAGTTATGAAACTGCTTCACTTTTTTATAACTGAACAGGGATATAATCCAATTGTATTACACGGAGCAAAAAATGAAATTTGGCTTGAAAATTTAGATTCAGATTATGAAATTGTTAGAATTGTTACTGATTATATACATAATGATGAACAATTTGATTTTGATTTATTTAAAACAAATCAAATTATGAAAAAAATTAAGAGAAAAACATTATCTGTTAATTTAAAAACTTTAAGTATTTTCTTAAATTTAGGAGATAATGTTGATGAATTAAGTAAAGATCAATATAATTTTGGTAATATTGATTGTGTTGATATAAAGGAAATTGATGATTTAAAAAGTTACAAATTTTTAGTAAATAGTTTTCCAAATATTACTGATGCAACTAATTTTAAAGAACAAGGAACTGAATTGTTATTAAAAATTACTCGTGATATAAATAAAAAAAATGAAGAAGATACTAAAAAAGCGGAAGAATTATTTAAAATGAAAAAACCATATATAACTATTTCTTTAATACTAATAAATGTTATTGTTTTTATACTTATGTATATTCTAGGTAATGGTAGTACAGATACTAAAACTTTAGTAGATTTTGGTGGATTAGTTCCTGGATTTTTAAATGGAAAATATGGTAGTTACGAATTTTATAGATTAGTTTCCTCAATTTTTTTACATAATGGAATTTTACATTTATTATGTAATATGTACGCTTTATATGTACTAGGTCCACAATTAGAAAGTTTTTTTGGAAAAGTAAAATTTTTAATTATTTATTTATTAAGTGGAGTAGCAGGAAATTTATTAAGTCTTCTATTTATGGCTGATAATGTTGTTAGTGTAGGAGCTAGTGGCGCAATTTTTGGCCTAATGGGGGCATTACTTTATTTTGGATATCATTATCGTGTGTATTTAGGTACAGTAATAAAATCACAAATTATTCCAATTCTAGTTATTAATTTAATTATAGGATTTTCCATATCAGGTATTAACAACTTTGCTCATATAGGAGGACTTGTAGGTGGTGTTTTAATTTCAATGATTGTAGGTATAAAACATAACACAAAAATGTCTGAAAGAGTTAATGGTATTATTATGAGTTTAATATATTTTGGATTTATAATTTATATGGCTTTTTTTAGATAATATGAATTATCAATTAAAACTTGAAGAAATAATAAAAGAAAATTTAGATAAAAATCATGTTCCAACGTTATTATTACATAGTTGCTGTGCTCCTTGTAGTAGTTATTGTCTAGAATATTTATCTAATTTTTTCAAAATAACAATATTTTATTATAATCCAAATATTACAAATGAGATTGAATATAAAAAAAGAGTCAATGAACAAAAAAGACTTATCAGGGAATTACCTCAAAAATATGAAATAAGTTTTATAGAAGGAAATTATAATCCAGATATATTTATGAATATGGCTTATGGATTAGAAAAAGAACCTGAAAGAGGAAAAAGATGTTATAAGTGTTATAAGTTGAGATTAAATGAAACTGCACTTGTTGCTAAAGAAAATAATTTTGATTATTTTGCAACCACTTTAACATTAAGTCCTTATAAGAATTCAAATTGGGTTAACGAAATAGGTGAGGAATTACAAAAAGAATATTCTATTAATTATTTATATTCTGATTTTAAAAAGAAAAATGGTTATAAAAGATCAATTGAGCTTTCTAAAATATACAATTTATATAGACAAGATTATTGTGGATGTATTTTTTCACAAAAGAATAATAAAAAAGACTAAAGATTTATTTCTTTAGTTTTTCTTTGATTTTTTCGGTATTTTTAAAACTTAGTTTAGCAATTTCGCTTAGTTTTTCAAATCCATATTTATTAACAATTTTAACTCCAACATCATCAACATTAGTAGAAGCTCCTTTAGGTAGCAGAATATCAACATATTTACTCAATTTACTAAATTCCTTAATAAATATATATCTACTTATAATAGAAGCACAAGCTACTGATAAACATTTATCCTCAGCTTTTGTCATAAACGTTATATTTCTTACTACGTTTGGAGTATTTTTTAGATAATTATAATATACGTATGGTTTAGCAAATTGATCGACAACTACATAGTCAACATTTTTTTCTTCATTTGTTAGGTTATATAATACTTTGTTATGTAAAATTGCTTTAATTTTGTTCATATTAATATCAGAAGAATATTTTTGATTGTATTCTTTATTAGAAAATACTAAACTATTATATTTAATTCTTTTTATCACCTGTGGAACAATATCGAGTATTTTTTCATCTGTTAATTTTTTTGAATCTTTAACTCCCAATCCTTCTAAAAAAGGAATATCTTCTTTTTTTACATAAGCACTTGTAACGACAATAGGTCCAAAATAATCACCAGTACCAACTTCATCTGAACCAATTGAATTAGAATAATATATTTTTGAATCAATTCTTTCAATTTCTTTTTCTTTTTTTTCTTTTTTTTCACTATTTGTAGTTTCTATTTTTTTCAAAGGATTTAAGTGTCTTTCTCTTTCAATCCAAATATTAGCAGATATATCAGCACTAATTCCTTGAAAGACTGCTTTTCCAGATTCATAAAGTGTTACTACTGTATCAGCATCATCAGCTTGAAAAATTGCGTATGCAGGAGTTTTTTCACGCTTATAATCCTTAAAAAAATCAATCATTTCTTGCTTAGTGTTGTCGCTTACTTTTAAAGTTATAGTCATTTTTCCACCTCATCAATATTTTATCACGTTATTTATAAAAAATAAAATACTTTCTTTTTTATTAAATTTATAATATAATTATAATGGAAGGAATGAATGATATGAATATAATCGATATTATTATTATATTACTTGTTATTTCAGGGTTGTGTTTAGGTTATAAAAGGGGATTAACTAAGGAAGTAGTTTGTTTTGCTAAATTTGCACTGGCATTAGTTATAGCATTTTTACTTAAAAATCCTTTATCAAAATTAATGTATGAGCATTTACCATTTTTTGAATTCGGAGGAATTTTTAAAGGTGTTACAGCATTAAATATAATTTTATATGAGTTTATAGCGTTTTTACTTGTACTTGGAATTGTAATGCTAGTATTTAGAATTTTATTGCTTGCTACTACAATTTTTGAAAAAATACTTAATACAACAATTGTTTTAAGTTTACCAAGTAAAATATTGGGTATGATTGTAGGAGGAATTCATTATTATGTAATTGCGTTTATTTTACTTTTTGTTATCTCATTACCAGTTTTTAAGATGGACACTCAAATTGAAGAATCTAAATTAAGAGATCCAATTATAAATAATACTCCAATTTTGTCTGGAATAGTTTTAAAAACTGTTAATATTATTGACGAATTTAACGCATTAGGAGAAAAATACAAAAGTGAGATAAATACTGATGAGTTTAATCTTGAAACCATCGATTTATTCTTAAAATATAACATAATTACTGTTGATTCAGTTGAAACTTTAAATAGTAAAGGTAAATTAAAAATTAATCGTTTAGAAGGCGTATTAGAAAAATATAGATAGGAGAATTTTATGGAAATTATACACGGAAATGAATCTGATTTTGACTCTTTAGTTAGTAATGGCTTAGTTTTAGTTGATTTTTATGCAGATTGGTGTGGACCATGTCGTATGTTAGCTAGTCAACTTGAAGCTATAAAAGATGATAGAAATGATACTAAAATTGTAAAAATTAATGTTGATGAAGCACATGAACTTGCTAAAAAATATGGAATTATGAGTATTCCTGCTTTGATGTTATTTAAAGATGGAAAATTAGTTGATAACAAGATTGGTTATATGCCAAAAGAATTAATTCAAAATTGGATTGATGAAAATAAATAGGTGAGTTATGATGAAAAATAAAGGCTTTACACTAGTTGAACTTTTAGCTGTTATAACAATTTTAGGTTTACTTGCCATAATAACTATTCCAACTGTTACAAATATGATGTCAAAACAAAAAGAAAAATTATATTATGATCAATTAAATCAATTAATTAGGGCTAGTCAAAATTGGGCAACAGATAATACAAAATTTTTAGCTAATTTAACTAATAAATGTAGTGATACTTACACAGTTTCGATAGATCAGTTAAAAAATAAAACTTATGATCCTACAAAAAATACAGAAGAATATGTTTCTTATTTATCAGATGATTTTAAAAATCCAAGGACTGATGAACAATTTAAAAATGATGAAATTAAAGTTAACATTTATAAACAATCTAAAAATTATTTATATTGTGTAGATACACCAGATTGTTCTAATGCATCATTTGATGAAAATAAAAATACAGCTTCTAAAATTTGTTGTGACGGAGCAGATTTTAAAGGTAGAATTGAATCTTGTATAATGCAAAATTAAAATAGTTAGAGAAAAAAACTCTAGCTATTTTTCATTAAAAAGTTTCATAAACCATTTCTTTATATTAAATCCTAATTCATCTAATGTGTAATTACTATTATTTCTAAAATACTTTAATATTTGACTAACAATTCCATCAACACAAAAATTCATATCCAATTCTAAATACTTAGAATTTATATTTAAATTTTTCAAACAATTATAAGCAGCATCTATAAAAACTTTTCTTATTTTGTCCAAAAATATTAGTGGTTCATCAGAAGAAAGTAACATTTTATATGTATTTTCATTTTCTTTTAAATTTTTTATAATAACATCAATATAAACATTAACATCATTAATACTTTTTATATCGACATCTTCATTTAATAATAATTCTATTGTATCATTTTGGAATTCTTTTGCCACATCATAAATATTATCATAATGGGTATAAAATGTTGATCTAGTAATTCCAGCTTTTTTTACAAGATCAGTAACCGTAACAAATTGTAACTCACGTTTTTCGTGTAATAATTCTACAAAGTATTTTTTTATTAATTCCTTTGTCTTTTTAGAAGAAGCATTTAAGTTTTTAACTTTCATATAATTCACCTCAAAATAATTATATCACAAAATTATGATAAATTTTGACAGTGTATGAAAATTCAAACAATTTTATTGACAGTGTATGAATTTATACATTTTGTATCTAAATGTCCTTTAATGTGTATGCATTATTGTACTAAAATATCTTTTGTCAAAGAAAGGAAGATATTGAATATGAGAAAAGTTACAGATTTTATTGTTGAAAAAAGAAATATTGTTCTTGTGATATTCATAATATTGTCTGCTTTTTGTTTGTTTTTATCAACAAAAGTAAATATTAATTCAGACATTACTAAGTATTTACCTGATGATTCAGAAACAAAAATCGGAAAAGAAATTATGGATTCTGAATTTGAGGAACAAAAACAGAGTGTATTAAATGTAGTTTATAAGGGATTATCAGATGATGAAAAAACTGAACTATATAATAATCTTTTAGATATTGATGGTGTTAGCAGCGTTGATTATGATGATACTACAAAATATAATAAAGATGAATATACTTTATATGTTATTAATGTTGATGACTATGCTTCATCAGATACATCAACAAGTGTTTATAAAGAGGTTCAAAAAGAATATAAACCATATGCTACAAGTGGAAGTATTGATGATGAAAATAAAACAATATTACATTTGTGGATAGTAATTTTAGCTATTTCAATGGCTATGGTTATATTAATCATAATGTGTGAATCATATGTTGAACCATTTTTATATCTAATATCAATTGGTATGGCTGTATTTATCAATAAGGGTACGAATATAATGTTCCCTAGTGTTTCAAATATAACTGATTCGATAACAGCTATTCTACAACTTGCTTTGTCTATGGATTATTCAATTATGCTATCAAATAGATATAGACAGGAAAGAGCCAGTGAAAAAGATAAAGTTAAAGCTATGAAAACAGCTTTATATCACTCATTCAGTTCTATTATGAGTAGTTCTGTAACAACAGTAGTAGGCCTACTTGCACTTGTATTTATGAGTTTCACAATAGGTAAAGATTTAGGTTTTGTTTTAGCTAAAGGTGTATTTTTAAGTTTGATAGGCGTTTTATTATGCCTACCTGCATTAATTCTTCTATTTGATAAATTAATAGATAAGACTCACAAAAAATCTCCTAAATTCAATTTAAAATTGTTAGGAAATATGAATAATAAAATTAAATTTATTCAACCCGTAGCTATAGTAACAGTATTTGTTGCAAGTTTCTTATTAAAAGGTAATTTACAAATTTTATATACTGATTCAGAACAAGATGAGGTTGCTAAAATTTTTGGAGCAGATAACCAAATCGCAATAGTATATGAAAATAAATATGAAGATTTAGTAAGTGATTACTGCAAGTCAATAAATGATCAAAATATTAATCAAGTATTATGTTATGGTAATACAATAAATGAAAAATTGAAATATAATGAATTAAATCAAAAATTAAGTGATTTAGGTCAAGATACAAGTATTGATGATTATTTACTTAAGGTAATTTATTATAATTATTTCAATAAAGAAAATATTAAATTATCATCTTTTGATTTTATAAATTTTATAAAAAATGATATATATAATAATGAAAAATTTAATAGTTTAATTACTGATGATATTAAAACTAATATTGAACTTTTATCTAATTTTACAGATAAAGATAATGTTTTAAATAGTAAAAATATTAAAGATATTTCTAACATTTTAGGAATAAATGAAAGTGATGCTTCTGATATCTTATTATTATATAATTCTAAAAATGTAAATACTAAGATGACTATAAGTGAATTTGCTAATTTTATTAATAATTATGTTTTAAATGATTCTAAGTATTCTAGTAGTATTAATAGTGATACTATAGAGTCTATAAAAAAATTATCTTTATTTTCAAATAAAGAATTTATAAATCAAAAATTAAATTATGAACAAATGTCAAATGTATTTGGTATAGATAAAGAATTAACAAAAAAATTATTTTTATTCTATAGATTAAAAAGCGATACAAATACAAAATTAACATTAAATGAATTTGCTAATTTTGTATATACATTAAAAAGTGATCCTACTTATAGTAATTTAATTAGTGATGATATAAGTAATACAATTAGTATATTAAAACTTTTATCAAACAAAGAATTTATTAATACAAAATTTGATTCTAATACAATGAGTAATAATTTAAGTAGTTTTGGATTAAATAAAGAAACAATTGATAAAATTTATTTATACTACGCAATTAATAATGATTCAAGTAGTGAGATTTCAATAAATGAATTTGTTAAATTAGCGCTTTCCTTATCAAATGATTCAAATTATAGTTCATATTTTGATGCAGATACTATTAATAATTTGAATAAACTAGATATGTTAACTACATATTATGATAAAGAATTAGATAGTAATACTTTATATTTAATGTTTGGCAGTGACTCTTTAGATTTAAATACAATTAGTAATTTAGTATCGCTATATGGAACTAACAATTTAATGAAACCAATTGATTTTGTAAATTTATTATTAAATAGTGGGTTAGTAAGTGATGAAGCTTCCTTACAAAAATTAAATTATAGTTTAAATATTATGAATAATGCTCAATCAAAATTAAATTATAGTGATTTAGCTAATACTTTAGGAGTAAACCAAAACTTAGCTAAGACTATATATGGTATTAATGACTATAATAATGGTAAAGTTTCTTTAAGTATAAAAGAATTAGTTAATTTTATCTTAAATCATAAAGATGATAGTTTATTAAGTAGCGCTATTACTACTTATTTACCAAATTTATATTTAGCTAATAATATAATGGAAAATGTAGAAAATAGTTATACATATAGTGAATTAAGTGATTATTTAAATAGTTTAATGAATAAAGAAATAGTTTCTAAAGAATTATTAAAACAAGTATATTCGTTATATGATTATAATTCTGTTGAAACATTAATTACTCCTTATGAATTTGTTAATTTAATAATTAACAATCAAAATGATTCATTATTATCTGGTAATATTACAGTAAATACACTTAGTACTTTAAATTTATTAAATACACTTAGTACTTTAAATTTATTAAATACTATTATGAATAGTACTATTAATAATATTTATTATAGTTCTTCTGAATTATCAAATTTAATTAATATGGATAATAATACAGTAAGTTTATTATATTCACTATATAATTCTTTATACATTAAAGAAAATATGAATATTTCATTAATAAATTATACTGACTTTATAATTAGTGATGTTATAACAAATGATTCATATAAAAATAAATTCGATGAAAAATCAATAGAAAAATTAAATACTGTAAATGATATTATGCATAAAACTATAAATGATTATAAATATGATTCAAAAGAATTATATAATACTTTAAATAAATTAACTGATAAATTAAATTATGACTTAGTAGATATTTTATATATTTATTATGGAAGTATTAATAACTATGATGAAACTTATGAATTGACTGTTGAAAGTTTTGTAAATTATTTATATAAAGATATTTTAAATGATTCAAGATTTAAAGACTTTATTGATAGTGAAATGAAAGAAAAAATAAATAGTGCTAATGAGAATATAGGTAGCGCTAAAAATTTATTAGTTACTAATAAATATTCAAGAGCAATATTAAATACAAGTTACGAGTTAGAAGGTACTGATACTTTAGAATTTGTACAAAATACTTTAGATAAATTTGAAGGAAAAGAAGGAATTTACGTTATAGGTGATTCACCTATGGCACTTGAAATGAGTAAAACATTTTCTAGTGAATTAGACTTTATAACTATTTTAACAATAATTTTCATATTTATTGTAGTAGCATTCACATTCAAATCAATACTTGTCTCAATAATATTAGTATTAATAATTCAAACAGCTGTATATTTAACAATGGGTATATTATCTTTGATGGGTGGAAGTGTATATTTTATTTCCTTATTAATTGTTCAAGCAATTTTAATGGGAGCTACAATTGATTACGCAATTGTATATACTTCATATTATAAGGAATCAAGATTGACTATGAATATTAAAGATTCATTAATTAATGCTTATAATAAATCAATTCATACGATTTTAACTTCATCATCAATTTTAATTATTGTTACATTGATTGTTGCTAATTTCGCATCAGCAATTGCTGCAAAAATTTGTGAAACATTATCACAAGGAACATTATGTTCAGTATTGTTAATATTATTAATTCTTCCTGGTATTTTAGCAGCATTTGATAAATTTATTTGTAAGAATGGAAAAAAATAGAGTAATCTATTTTTTTGTTACAAAAATAGACAATATTTCAAAAATTTGGTAAAATACTTATAGGTGACTAACTATTAGAAGTCAATACTGAAATTGATATTTTTAATAGTTTAGTATAAATTGGAAATTATCCCAC
>CAKOYE010000025.1 GCA_934130485.1 uncultured Bacilli bacterium | reverse complement strand
TTATATATATTCTCTTTTTTCTTAAATTCAACAACTATACTATCAACATTAGGTTTTGGCATAAATACGTTTCTACTTACATCAAGAAGTTTTTTTATGTCAAAATAATAATTTAAAAACACTGACAAAGAATTATAATCTTTTGTATTTGGGCTTGCCTTAAATCGATCACCAACTTCTTTTTGAACCATTACTACTATTTTATCAACATCAATTTTACTTTCAATTATTCGCATAATAATTGGAGTTGTTATGTAATATGGTAAATTAGCAATTACATATATTTTTTTGTATTCATATTTTTTTATATCATTTTTTATATCAGCTTGTAGAAAGTCTTTATATATAATATCTACATTTTTTTTATTTTTTAAAGTTACATCAAGAACTTGTTTTAATGTTTCGTCTATTTCATAACATAGTACATTTTTAGCAACTTGTGATAATCCGATAGTTAATGCGCCAGCTCCAACACCAATTTCTATAACTAATGTATTTTCATCTATATCAGACTTAGTTATTATAGATTTAATTATATTTTCATCAATGATAAAATTTTGACCAAATTTTTTCTTAAAATTAAAATTTGATGATTCCATTAAATTTTTTAATTCTTTTATTTGCATTTAATCACATCCGATATTATTATACCTTTATTTTAAAGAAAAATATATAAACATTTTTATAATTCATATATATTTTATAATAAAAATGTATAGTTGACAAAAAAAAGTTCTTACAGAACTTTTTTACCAACCCCATCTTTGTACACTAAATAATGCTGTTTTATTTGATACATTTGTTACACTTGCTTGTGACTCAAATGCCAAATCAAACCAAACATTACCATTTTGCCAAGCATTTCTCATATCATATCCAGAATCAAGAACTATAGCGTAAAATGGTGTTAGAATTCCGTTATCAACAGCTATTATTGTTCCACATGGAAAAGCACTTGTTGCTGCTGCTAAAATTCTCACCTCACCATATTCTTGATCAGTATATGTTATACCATTATTTATTAAACTATGATTTAATCCTTCTTTTGTTCTACACGAAACATTTCCAACACTACTACATCCAGGACAATCAGGACCATAACCTGTTAATCTTCCTTGAAACATACCTTGTGCACCAGTTCCTACTTCTACTATTTCATTTACTACTTTTTTTAAAACAATTTGAGTATTATCATAATTATTTACATATACAATTCCATCTTCACCTTTTACAAGCACTCTACTAATATTAGATGGCATTTTAGAATTATATTGATATACAGTAGAATAATTTATTGTTTGATTTTCGATGTATGAATTTTTTGTTACATCGGAATTTTTAATTTCAGTATCAACACTATTTAACATTCCAAATAATGATAATATTGTAACTGTTAAAAAATTTACAAAGTTACCAATTACTTGTATTAAAAATATATTCATATTTCACCTCAATTTGTTGCAAGTGCTAAAGAAATTATAACATACTATTCATTATAAGTCAAATTGTGCCTTAGAATTAGCAGTAGTTGTAGCTATGACTTCTTGTATATCTATATTTTTTAATTCGGCAATTTTTTGTGCAACTAAATAAACATTTCTTGGTTCATTTTTAGTTCCTCTTAATGGAACGGGTGCTAAATACGGACTATCTGTCTCTAATAATATATGTTCAAGTGGAATATTTTCTACAACCTCTACTATTTTTTTTGCGTTTTTAAAGGTTACAATACCCCCAACTCCTAATTTTGCACCTTTTTTTACAAATAGTTTGGCCATTTCTAGGCTTTCTGAAAAACAATGTATATAAATAGGCACATCATAAGCTAATTCGCTTTCTAAAATATCATAAGTATCCTTAATAGCGTCCCTAGTATGAATAACAATTGGTTTATTATATTTTTTAGCTATTCTTATTTGTCTAATAAAAATCTTTTTTTGCAAATCTTTATCACATTCATAATGATAATCTAGACCAATTTCTCCAATACCAACTATATGTTTATCATTTATATGTTCCTCTATATATTTTAAATCATCTTCTATGTTGTTTGTTATCTCTGTTGGATGAATTCCTATTACTCCATATATATTATTATAATTTTTGCACAAGCTTACTACATCTTTATTGGATTCAGCATCAGCTCCACTTGCAATCATTATATTTCCTTCCATATTTTTTATTACTTGTTCTACATTTTCGTAATCGTTATGACTTAAATGACAATGTGAGTCAATTATCATATTATCACCTCTTGTATTAAGTATAATCGAATAGAGAAAATTTTTCAATAAAATTGGATACTTTTCCCTTTCACACCACCGTACGTACCGTTCGGTATACGGCGGTTTAATTTGTAGTAATATGTACTTTTAAGTAATGGTCTAGTGAATTTACTAGACCTCTTTTATTTAGTCTTTCTTTAGATATTGCTTGTTCTATTACGTAAGTATGTGCTATATGATAATAACCTCTTCTTGCGTTTGCTGTTATATATGCGTCCCTATGTGATATTCCTAACTTTCTAAGACTTGAATATCTTTTCTTTATCTTTTTCCATTGTTTCCAAATTATTACTCTTAGTTTTCTTCTAATATTTGGGTCGATTTCTCTTTGTAACAAGACTTTCATATCTGCAATTCTAAAGTAATTTACCCAACCATATATTATTTGTTTTAGTTTAAGTAATCTTTCATCCAAACTAATGCTTCTACTTCTTACAAGTATATCACGCAGTTTATTCTTAAACTTATTAACCAATTTAATATGTGGTTTGGGTCTCCATTTATTTTGATTTATCTTTTTGTAAAATCCAAAACCTAAATACTTTATATTATCAGGTCTTGCTACTTTACTCTTTTCTACATTTACAATTAGTCCTAATTTCTTTGTTATAAATGTAGTTATACTTCCCATTACTCTATTGGCTGCTTTTTCACTTTTTACCATAATAAGACAGTCATCTGCGTAACGTACAAAGTTCAGTCCTCTTTTTTCTAATTCCTTATCAAGTTCATTAAGCATTATATTAGATAATAGTGGACTTAGATTTCCTCCTTGTGGGGTACCCTTTTTTGTTTCTTGTATGACACCTTTTTCCATTACCCCACTCTGTAAGAATTTACGAATTAGTGATACTAAGTTACCATCTTTTATCGTTCTTCTTATTATTCCGATTAGTTTATCTTGATTAACTTCATCAAAGAAAGATTGTAAGTCTATATCCACTATCCAATCATATCCATCATTAAAGTATTCTAACACTTTAATAACTGCCATTTCACAAGAACGATTTGGCCTAAAGCCATAAGAGTTATTTGAAAATTGTTCTTCATAAATAGGGGTCAATACTTGTACTATTGCTTGTTGTATTACTCTATCTATTGCGCTAGGTATTCCTAATTTTCTCATTTTACCATTTTCTTTTGGTATATATACTCTTCTTACAGGTTGTGGTTTATATTTACGATTTCTTATCTTCAATAGTATTTCTTCTTGGTGTTCCTTTATATATGAAAATAACTCTTCAATAGTTACTCCATCTACTCCGCTTGCTCCTTTGTTCTTATAAACTTGTTTATAAGCCTTATTTAAATTATCTTTGGAAAGTACTTTTTCTAAAAGTTCCATATCTGTTTCCACCTTTCTAATTTCGCTCATAGGCCAATATCTTTTATAGGATTTATACATTAAATACGTTAACTTCTTACCTATGTATTTATTCTGATTATAACCTATTTCAATTTCAGTAGTAAAAACTACAAATTATTCAGTCCTTCCTAGTTTTCTAGTACTACGACCTCTGCTGACTTCTTGCAATAAACCTTTTTCGACCAGTTTTCTTAATAGGGTTCTCCTCAACTGTTTGCAAGACCTCCCGCGGTAAGACATATATCTTTCCTCGATTAGCTACTTACTTTACTACATAAAGTTACGTGTATCTTTTGGACTTTAGTTTGTTGTGCAACCTTATCCGTTTATGCAGCCTTGTAATAAGTTTCTGTTCGTTAGCCCTCGATTTTGTTTCACACTTCCTTTAGCCCCAAGCCTCACGACTGATGCTTTGTGCTTCCCTAACACTTCGTTGATACCTACGCATGTATTGGACTTTCACCAACTAGATATATGCCATGCACGGCACACACAAAAAATCATAGTTTTTACTATGATTTTGTACAATAAAATTTTTAATTATCTTTTAATAAAATTACCTTTTTTAACTATGTTTAATACGTAAATATTTAACCAAAAATAGTATTAAAGCAAATAGGTATAAGATATCTATAATTTTAAAATCAACTAAAACACTACCTAATATTAATAAAAATAGTACAGCATAAGGTAATAATATTACTTTATGTTGTTTTCCTTTTTCTATCATTTTATCCCTCTTCTATTCTTTTTTAGACAACATATTTACTATACCAATTTTTATTATATATTTCAAACATTATTTGCGTTTTGTTATCGACATTTTACATCATTTTACATAAAATTTATATTTTATTTTGTCGTTATTTTGTCTAATATGTCATTTTTATCTATTCTTTCAAATAATGGATGAGCTTCGTTTAAATGAATTCCAATATCCATTCCATTAAAATCTTTAATAGATTCATATTGATTATTTTGTGTATTTAATTGATGAAATATTTGTTTAGACGTTTCAGGTAAAAATGCTTGCAACAACACTGCACCGTGACGAATTGATTCTAGAATATTGTAAATTACAGTTGCAAGTCTATCTTTTTTGTTTTCATCTTTAGCTAAGATCCATGGTGTTGTTTCATCTATATATTTGTTTGATCTTTTAAAAATATCAAAAATTGCGTCAATTGCTTCTGCAACGTGATAGCTGTTCATTTTTTCTTCTACAATGTTATTAGCGTTAAGTACTAAGTTAATTAACTCATCATCAATATCTTCTTTACAGTTTGGTTCTAATACTTCACCATTAAAATATTTATGAGCCATACTTATTGTTCTATTGACTAAATTTCCTAAAACATTTGCTAAATCTGAATTATATCTTTCAATTAGTAATTCATTAGTATAGTTTCCATCATTGGAATATGGTATTTCATGTAATAAATAATATCTTACTGCATCTACTCCAAAAATGCTTGCTAAAGAGTCGGCATAAACAATATTTCCTTTTGATTTACTCATTTTATCATTTCCAAATAATAACCAAGGATGTCCAAATATTTTTTTAGGTAATGGTAAATCTAGTGCCATTAGAATAATTGGCCAATAAATTGTATGAAAACGCAAAATGTCTTTTCCTATTAAATGCAAATCACAAGGCCAGTATTTTTTAAATTCTTCTGATTCTGAATCTATATCATATCCTAAAAATGTAATATAGTTTAATAATGCATCAAGCCAAACATATACTACGTGTTTTGGATCAAAGCTAACTGGTATTCCCCATTTGAATGTTGTTCTTGAAACACATAAATCTTGAACTCCTGGTTTTATAAAGTTGTTGACAATTTCATTTTTTCTAGAAATTGGTTCAATAAAATCTGGATGTTCGTCTAGGTATTGTTCTAAACGTTTTGTATAGTTACTTAGTTTAAAAAAATACGCCTCTTCTTTTTCACTATGTACTTCTCTTCCGCAATCAGGACATAATCCATCTACAAGTTGTGATTCAGTAAAAAATGACTCACATGGTGTACAATATAAACCTTCATAGAATCCTTTATATATATCTCCTTGATCATATAATTTTTTAAATACTTTTTCAACAACTTTTTCGTGGCTAGGGGAAGTTGTACGTACAAATTTATCATAACTTGTGTTCATAGAATCCCATACTCTTCTAACTTCAAGTGACATTTCATCTACATATTCCTGTGGTTCTTTGTTATTTTGAATAGCTTTTTCCTCTATTTTTTGACCATGTTCATCTGTTCCCGTTTGAAAATATACATCGTATCCTGTTAATCTTTTGTAACGAGCTATTGCATCAGCTAAGACAATTTCATAAGTATTTCCTAAATGTGGTTTAGCAGATGTATACGCGATTGCTGTCGCAATATAAAATTTTTTCTTTTCCATATTTATTCTCCTTTATTAGTAGAACCAAATCCATTAGTTCTTGTATTTTTTATTTCTTCTTCATTTGAAACTGTTAAAAATTTAGTGAATATTCCTTGACATAAACGATCATGTTTTTTAACACAAAATTCTTCATTTCCTTCATTATATAATTTAATAAATAAATGTCCTTCATTATCTGGATTATCAAAGTAATCGCTATCAATAATCCCAACTTGATTACACATCCGTACATTATACTTAAATCCTAAGCTACTTCTTACTACTATCATAAGAAATTCATCTTCATTCATTTTTACTTTAATTCCTAAAGGTATTTTTTTTGATTCATTTGGTTTTAAAGTAAAATCAGTTAACGATTCAAAATCATATCCTGCACTATTTTTTGTTTGTCTTTTTGGTAAATTATATTCTTCATATAATTTTTTATCATCACAAACATCTTTTTTAAATTGTTCAAAACTTATTTTAGAAAATTCTCTCATAAAATATCCTCCTAAACAAAAAAAACACCATAATTAAGGGCGAAATTACCGCGGTACCACCTTATTTATAGTGTTTTACTATATCTTAATAATTTAACGCATTAAACGTCTTAATCTAAATATCGATTAAGCAACTCAAGGAACCATTCGAAATAATTATCAATATCTATTCACACCAAATATAGACTCTCTTTAAAATCTAATTATTTTTCTTTCCATCACAGTTTTTAACAAATCAGGTGTATTATATCATTTTTATTTTTATTCTTCAAGATATTTTGTAAAAAAAGACGCTATAAATTGAATAAAATTATCATCATCTATAGTAAATTTTGTATCCTTAGAATAAATAATTATAAATCCTGAATTAATTCCATCAATATTTAATGGTTTAATAATAAAATAGCCTTCTAAATTTTTATTATCAATTATTTGAATATTTTTTTTGTCTTCAAAGTCATTTTTTTTATTTATAAATTCACTAGTAAATTTTGAATTTAATTCTTTATCTAAGTAATCTTTTTTTATACTACCTTCAACCGCTATTATTTTATCTTGATCTGTTATTAATACATCGTGTTTTAAATATTTATTTATCTCTTTTATGAGTATTTTTGCTATATCATTTCTAGAATCTATATTTGAATATTTTTTTAAAACGATATTTTCATTATTGTCAGTATATATTTCTATGCTATCTCCTTCATGTATTCTTAGACTTTTTCTGATTTCTTTTGGAATAACGATTCGACCCAATTCATCTATTCTTCTTATTACACCAGTTGATTTCATAAATTCCCCACTTTCTATCAATAGTTTGAGTAAAAAATTTTTTTTTATTCCAATGCATTTTATTATATCATTTTTTATTATATATATATACTTATTTATTTTTAATTTACATTAAATTTGTTAAATGATATAATGATTAGTATGTAATGGAGGTATTTTATGGAAAACGAAAAAATTTATATATTTGGACATCGTAAGCCAGATACTGATAGTGTTGCGGCAGCGATATCATTATCTTATTTAAAAAATAAATTAGGTTTTAATACAGAACCTAGAATATTAAGTGATACAAATCCTGAAAGTAAGTTTGTACTTGATTATTTTAATGTTTCAGAGCCTAGATATCTAAATGATGTTAAAGTGGAAATTAAAGATGTAAATTATCATAAGGATTATTTTATTAATGCACATAATTCTATATATAAATGTTATTTAAAGATGTGTGAATTAGGTGTTACTATGTTACCAATTGTTAATGATAATCAAGATTTTGTTGGTATGATTGGTATGAAAAATATAGCTAAGGAAGAAATTTTTAATTCAGACAAGTTCTTAGATTCATCTTATGATAACATTGTTGATGCTTTAAAGGGAAAGGAAATTTGTAAATTCGATACAGAACTAAAGGGAAATGTTTTAGTTGCATCTTATGAAACAAATACTTTTATAAATGATGTTACAATTGATAATGACACTATTTTAATTGTTGGAAATAGAAATGATATTTTAGAATATGTTTTGAACAAAAAATTAAAATTAGTTATATTAACTGGTGGATTTAGTTTAAATGAAAAATGCTTAGAACTAGCTAAGAAAAATAATATCAATATTATTTCTACTGAATATGATACATTTAAAGCAGCAAATATGATTAGTTTATGCAACTATCTTAAAAATGCAATGATGACTGATGATATAGTATGTTTTAATCAAAATGATGAATTAAATAGTTGTTTAGAAATTGCTAACAAAGTAAAATATACTAATTATCCAGTTGTTGATAAACATAATAAATGTTTAGGAATGTTAAGACTTAGTGACATAGCTGATCACAAACGTAAACAATGTATATTAGTTGATCACAATTCATATATGCAAAGTGCAGTTGGAATTGAAGAAGCTGAAATTGTTGAAGTAATTGATCACCATAATATTGGAAATATTGGTACAACTGCTCCAATTAATTTTAGAAATATGCCTGTTGGAAGTACAAATACAATTCTTTACTTAATGTATAAAGAAAACAACATTGAAATTCCAAAGGATATTGCTGGATTAATGTTGTCTGGAATATTATCTGATACATTAATATTAACATCACCAACTACTACCGATATAGACCGTGAAATAGTACCAATACTTGCAGCAATTGCTGGTGTTGATTATAAAGTTTACGGAAAGCAAATGATTAAAGCAGGAGCTTCTCTAGAAGGTAAAACTGAAGAAGATGTTATTTATACTGATTTTAAGAATTATCCTTGTAATAATTTAAAATTAGGAATAGGACAATTTTCAACAGTTAGTGTTGACGAAATTTTAGATAAAAAAGAAAACTATATCAATACAATTGAAAATATATGTTCAAAAGAAGAATATTATTTAGTTGCATTCTTTGTTACAGATGTTATTGAAAATGGTTCATATATATTCTTCAATAAATCTGCTCGCGATGTACTTGCAAAATGTTTTAATGTTGATAACTTGGAAGAGGGTTCATTCTTACCAGGTGTCGTTTCTAGAAAAAAACAAGTTGTTCCAGTACTTTTAAACACATTAGAAAATTAATACTGATTATTTCAGTATTTTTTTGTAATTTTATTATAGTTTTGCACATATTTTGTTTATAATTAAGATTTTTAAAAATTTCAATTAATTATTTATGCATAGTTTTGCACAACTAATGTTTAAAAATTAGATTTTAGTATATTATTTTTTTGATATAAAAAAAGTTTTACACATATATAGTGTAAAAACTTATTTATGATAGCTTTCATTATTCATTATTTTATATGAACGGTATATTTGTTCTAATAAAATAACTCTAAATAATTGATGTGGAAAAGTCATTTTTGAAAAAGACAATGCATAATTACTCCTCATTTTTATTGATTCTGCTATTCCATAAGAACCACCTATTAGAAAAATTATATTAGAATTTTCTATTAAAGTTGTGGATAACTTTTTAGATAGTTCTAAAGAAGAAATTTGTTTTCCATCGATTTCCAAAGTTATTAAATAATCTTTCGGTCCTATATATTTTTCTAATAATTCTGCTTCTTTTTTCTTTATATCTATGATATTTGGTAAGTTTATATCTTCTACTTCGATAATTTCTAATTTTGTATATTTAGATAATCTTTTTTGATATTCAGTTATTGCATCTTTAAAAAACTTTTCCTTTATTTTTCCAACACAAAGTATTTTTATCATACTTCAATCAACTCAGTTCTTTTGTCTTGTTCTGCTATTAGGATTTTTTCAACATCTTTGTTACATTTTTTTAAACAGTCTTGTAATGTTTCTAAAGCAAGTTCTTTGGTATTATTGTCTTTACTTAAGTGGGCAAGAATAACACATTTTGTATTATTACCAACAAATTTTGATAAATAATATGCTGAATCTTTGTTTGATAAATGTCCTTTATCACCTAAAATTCTTTGTTTGATATGATATGGATAATGTCCATTCATTAACATTTCGACATCGTGATTACTTTCAAATACATACATATTTCTATTGGTTAATAATTTATGATTTCGTATATTCAAATATCCTGTATCGGTTACATATACAACACTTCTACCGTTTGATTCAAATATAAATCCATTGGCATCTTCTGTATCATGCGATATTTTAAACATTGTAACATTAAAATCATTTAAATTAATTTCACTATCAATTATTTCATAATTTTGTGGTTTTATTTCATTGTATATTTCCTTTAAAATTATTTCACTTAAATATAACTTAGTGTTATATTTTTTTAAAAATACTTTTATTCCTTTAATATGGTCAACGTGGGTATGAGTTATAAAAATTCCATCAATTTCTTCAGGTTCGATATTGATTTCACGTAATCTTTTTTCGGCATAAAGTGAAGAAGTACCTAAATCGACAAGTATTTTTGTTTTTCCACTTTCGATCAAGGTACAATTTCCTCCACTACCGCTTGATAATACACATACTTTCATTATTGATATATTTCTAGTGGATTAATACGTTGCCATTCTCCACCGTGCCATACCTCAAAATGTACATGGTCTCCAGTTGCCCATCCAGTATGTCCCATATAACCAATGACAGTACCTTTTGCAACTGTTTGACCAACTTTAACAATTTGTTGATCCATATGAGCATACATTGTATAATATCCATTATTATGATTTATTACAACATAGTTACCCCATCCACCAGAACTCCATCCGGCAGTTATGACAGTACCATTATTTGCTGCATATATTGGTGATCTATAACCTGTTCCTGCTATATCAAGACCTGTATGGAATTCACGTTTTCCAGTAATTGGACTAATTCTCCATTGATAATAAGATGTAATCATATAACCTTGATTTGTTGGCCAAGCCCAATTTGTTAATGTTCCTACGTTTGGAACAGCCTTTCCACCACGTTCAATTACTTCATCTACTGGGTATTTTAATACTTCATTTTCGCCAACTGGTTCAACGCTTATAACATCACCATTAACTGTTTTAGTTAAACGACTAACTCTTAATATACCATTTTCACCTTTTTGAACAACGCTATCGTCACCTATAACTTTGTCTGGATTTATTCTTTCTGTAGTATTGTATTTACTTTCAACATCTTCTCTAACTTCTTTTTCAACAACTACCTTTATTTGAGGATCAGTAACACCTATTACTACTTCTTGACCGGCAAATAAAAGGCTTGATTCGCTTTTAAATTGTCTATTAGATATTAAAAATTCTGATGTACTAATTTTATTATTAAGAGCTATTGAACTAATAGTATCTCCCTCTTGTACTACATATGTTCTTTGTTTATCAGTAGTTCCAAATAAAAGATATGAAGCAAGTGTTACATCATCCATATATATAACTTCATCTACAGGTATCTGCATCTCTTTTATAGTTATGTTTTCCTCAACATAAACATTATTTATATAGTAACCTACTGTTTCTATTTTTGTTTGAGTTTCATCATAATATGCCTTATAATCATCTTCACCTAAGTATGTTTTAATCATTGATTCTACAGCTTTTTTAAACACATCTTCATTCAACACATAAATTGTTTTTACTGTGTTTTCATTTGTTTCTGTGTCAACAGATTTTATAGAAATTTGATATCCTTTAACTGTAAATGATTTTTTTTCTGCGATTTTTTCATATATTTCTTTAGCATCAGTAAATGAATTATTATATGTTGTAACTTTTCTTATTTGTAGGCCATTTGGTTCATTAATTTGATCTGCGTATAAATATATTTGATTTTTTAAAATATAATTGTTTAATAAATATTTTTCATTATCAGTTAATTCTCCATTTGCACAATTTTCTAAAGAATTTGTTTTTGAATTATCAATAATATTACCTTTTTCTAGTAATTTTAATTCAGAAGAATATTCATCTTTAAAGTCATTCAATATTTTATTATAACGTGTTTTATCTTCTTCTGTTAAATCGTTGTTGCATTCAAAATCTAATAAAAATTGATAATCTGTAACTTTATTTTTGATTGTTTCTCCTTCATTTTTTATATAATTTTCAAGTTCATCTTTTGATTTTATAGTTCCAATTAATTCATCGTCTAAATATACTTGATAATATTCGTTTGGTATTTCATTATCACGATAATCAAAGCCTAAAACGAATGTCATAAGACTTAGTACTACTACAATGAATCCAATTCCAAATTTTTTCATATAATCACTTCCTAATTTTCTATATCTATAAATGTACTTGTATCTCTTTTGAATAATAATTTAATTGTACAAGTTGGACCATTACGATGTTTTGCAATTATAAATTCACTAATACTTGTTTCAGAATCAAGTCCTGGCATAGATATATTTTTTTCTCCTGTATCATCCTCTTCAATTGTTCCAGGTTTGTTATAGTAATCATCACGATACAAGAAGGAAACAATATCGGCATCTTGTTCAATTGAACCTGATTCTCTTAAATCACTTAAAATTGGTCTTTTATCACCTTGACGTTTTTCTACATCACGAGATAACTGAGCTAACGCTATTATAGGAATTTTTAATTCCATAGCTAATGTTTTTAACGAACGAGAAATCTCGGCAATTTCTTGTTGACGATTTCCCGCATATTTTGCAGATCCAGAAATTAATTGCAAATAGTCAATAATTACAATATCAAGTCCTTTTTCTGAACTTGCAAGTCGCCTACATTTTGCTCTTATTTCACCAATCGTAATACCTGGCGTATCATCTATATACATATTTGATTTTGCAAGTAAGCTTACTGCTTCATCTACTCTTTTCCAATCATTATGTTCTAGATAACCACTTTTAAGCTTATTACCTTCAATTTGACCTAGAGACGAAAACATACGATTAACCAATTGTTCTGCACCCATTTCCAGGTTAAAAAGGGCAACTGTCTTTTTATTTGTAACTGCCATATTAGTTGCTAAATTAAGAGCAAATGCAGTTTTTCCCATTGCGGGACGAGCAGCTATAATAATTAATTCATTAGCGTGAAGTCCTGACGTTACTTTATCTATTTCTGTGAAATTAGTTGCAAGACCAGTTACTTCACCCTTACTTTGAGATAATTTTTCCAAATCTGATTGGGCTTTTAAAACAACGTCTTGAATACTTTTAAACTCAGTTCCTTGTCTTGTTTTAACGACACTTAATATTTTCTTTTCTGCTCCATCTAGTGTATCCGTTAATTCATCATCAATTTGATACGCAGAATCTACTATACTTGTTCCTGCTTCAATTAGACGTCTTCTAATTGCCTTTTCATTTACTATATTTATATATTCATCTACGTTATAAGCAGTTGGAACTGCATTAAATAATTCAGTTATATATTCAATATCACCAACTTGTTTTAACCAATTTTTATTTATTAAAACGTCTGTTAATGTTGTAATATCTACTGCGTGATTATTATTAGCAAGTTCAGTTAAGGCCACAAATATTTTTTTATGTGCGTCAAGATAGAATAGTTCTTCTGATAAACTTTCTATTCCACGCTGCATTGCATACTTTGATAAAATCATTGAACCTAATACTGCTTTTTCTGCATCTATATTATGTGGCATTATTTTTTCCACATTACATCACCTATTTTTCTTTAACTAATTGTACTTTTAATGTTGCGATTACACCTTTATATAATTCAATTTCAACATTATGAAATCCTAAAAATGTTAATGATTCATTTGTCTTAAACATTTTTTTATCAATATTATATCCTAATTTTTTTAATTCAGAAATGATTTGTTTTGATGATACACTTCCAAATACTCTATCTTGTTCACCAGTTTTAACCTTAAATTTTAAAGTTTCTTTTTCTAATTTACTTTTTTGTTCTAAAGCAAATGATTTTTTTATTTCTTCTTGTTCTTTATGTTCTTGTTGTTCCTTATTTAGTTTTTTTAAGCCTGTAGGTGTTGCTAAAACCGCATAGCCTTTATTAATTAAAAAGTTTTTACCGTAACCATCGCTTACTTCTTTTATTTCATCTTTCTTTCCTTGTCCTTTAACATCTTTTAAAAATATTACTTTCATTTAATTCACCTCATCTTTATCAATTTCATTCATTAACATATTGAGTGCTGATTCTATATTTACATTTTTTATTTGGGTAGCTGCTTCTGTAGCGTGTCCACCTCCAAATAAATTTTTCATAATTGGTTCTACATTATATTTTCCAATTGATCTAGCACTTATTCCAACTTTATTTTTGCTTACATAACCAATCGCATAGGCTATTTCAACATTATCAAATTGGAGTAAATTTTCGGCAATTTGAGCTAAAATTTTATTATCAACTATTTTATTATCAAGTGTACAAATAGCTATTTTATTATTTAACATATAGCTATTTTCAATATATTTTTGTCTTATTATATATTCATCTTTATCTTCTTTTAATAGTTCTTGTTTTAAAATATTATCTGCACCCATATCCATTAGAAATGCTGCACTTGAAAATGTTGAAGCGTTTGTTTTTACATTAAATGAATTAGTATCAATTTCCATACCTGCTAACATCATTGTTGCAACTATTGGATTAACTTTTTTGTTTAAAAATTTTAAGTATCTAGAAATTATTTCAATAGTACTAGACATATTTGAATTAATGTAATTTAAAACTGTATTTTGTATATATTGCTTACATTTTATGTGATGATCAATTACTATAATGTTTGGACATTTCTCCAATAAGGAAGGCATTTCAACCATACTAGGTTTATGAACATCTAAAACGATTATTATTGTTTTATCAGTTAATACTTTTGTAACATCCTTTTTATAGATATAATTAAAAAATAATTGTTCTGATTTTAATTTATCTAATGATTTATTTATTGAAGTATTTGTAAATTTATTATTAATCAATATATAATTTACTTTTTTAAATGCGTCTGCTACCTCAGATAGAGCTAAAATAGAAGCAAATCCATCTAAATCCATATTTTGATGAGTCATAAATATAATTTTTTCACAATCTTTTATTTGTTTTGTTAATTGTTTAAAAAATTCTTCCATATATACCTCCATCCAACATATATTATACTACAAATAGAACAATATGTCTTTATTATTTTTTTAAATAAATTAGGAAATAATTTCTAATTTTAAAAGGATAAACAATATTATTTTTGTTGGTTGTATTATAAATAGTGTTGGTGAGTGTAAATCACTACACTCTTTTTATTAAAAAAAGGACATAAGTTTGATACAATGTAATTGATAAGAAAACATTGAAAGGAATAAACTTATGTCTACTAATA
>CAKOYE010000024.1 GCA_934130485.1 uncultured Bacilli bacterium | reverse complement strand
TTTTGTAAAAAATATTTTTGAATTTCAGAATTTTGTGGTAAACTTATTATAGTAAGAAAATATAATTGGATGTGATTCAATGAAAAAAAAGAAAAAGAAACAAACTAAAAAAATAAAAATAAGATATAATCGACTTTTTTTATTTATTTTTTTAATATGTATAATTGTTTTAAGTGTAATATATATATTAAATTTAAAGATTACTAATATATATATTAAAAATAATGAATATTTAAGCGATCAATTTATTATTGATTTAGCTGGTATTAGTAATTACCCTAAAACATTAAATTATAGTTGTTCTAAAATTTCTTCAAATTTAAAAGAAAGCTCTTATATAAAAGATGTTAAAGTTAGAAAAAAGTTTTTAACTCAAGTATATATAGAAGTAGTAGAAAATTATCCGTTATTTTTTTATAAAACTGATAACCAGACAGTTTTATTAGATGGTGAAAAAATTAATTTAAATGATACTGTTCCGATTGTTATAAATTATATTCCTAATTTAAAATATCAGGAATTTGTTGAAAAAATGGGAAGTTTAGATAAAAATATTTTAAATAGAATTTCAGAAATTAAATATGATCCAAGTGATTACGATGATGAGAGATTTTTACTTTATATGAATGATGGTAATTATGTATATATAAATTTATATAAGTTTTTAAACTTAAATAAGTATATCGAAATTGTTAAAAATTTTGGTAATAAAAAAGGAATTATATATTTAGACTCTGGTAATTATTTTGAAATTAAGGAAAATTAGTTCATTTTAGAACTTTTTTAACTTTTTTCTTTTACTTTTTTCAAAATATATAGTATAATTGTTTTTAGATTATAGGAGATGATGTTGTGAAGAATATTTACACTAGTGTTGATATTGGTTCGGATACAATCAAAGTAGTCGTATGTGAGTTATTAAATAATAAACTAAATTTGCTTGCAGCATCTTCTGTTAAATCAAAAGGAATAAAAAAGGGATTAATAACTAGTTTTGAGGATGCACAAAATTCTTTAAAATTAGCAGTTTCAAAAATAAAAGATATGTTAGGTACTAATATTGAACACGCTATTGTGTCAGTTCCTTCTTATTTTGCAGAGTATGTTATGATTAAGGGTAGTATTAATATATTATCAAGTGATCATACAGTAGTTGGTAAGGATATTGATTCGGTTATTGAAAGCGCTATTGCAAATCATGATATATCAGGAAAATCAATAATTACAACAATTCCTATTGACTTTTCTGTTGATGGAGGAGAGAACACTTTTGATCCAAAAGGATTACAAGGTGAGGTTTTGTCTATGCGTGGAATTATGGTAACAACACCTAAAAAAAATTTATATTCTGTATTAAATTTATTTGATAGTGTTGGCATAGAAGTTGACGATGTTTCTATTAATGGAATTGGTGACTTTTATTCATTAAAAAGCGAGGGAATGGAACAGACGGTTGGTTCTGTTGTTAATATTGGTGCTGAAACTACTAATATCTCTTTATTTAATAAAGGTGTTATTGTAAAAAGTTCTGTTTTACAAAATGGTGGAAGAAATATAGATAGTGATATTTCATATATTTATAAAGTTTCTCTAGAAGAAGCTATAGAACTAAAAGAAAAATTTGCTTTAGCACATAAGAAAAATGCTAGTGTTAATGATGTATGTATGATTACAACAAATTCTGGAACTTCAAAAAAGGTAAATCAATATGAAGTTTCTGAAGTTGTATACGCAAGACTAGAACAGATATTAAATTCTGTTAAAAGTGAAATATCTACTTTGACTAATCGAAAATTAGATTATATAATATTAACTGGAGGAACTAGCAATATGACTCATTTTAATTATATTGCATCAGAAATCCTTGGTAAAAATGCTATTGTTGGTAATGTAAAGTTGATTGGAGTTAGAAATAATAAATATTCTTCTGCAATTGGCAATATTCTTTATTTTGTTAGCAAGCTAAGATTAAATGGAAGTAGTTATACAATGTTTAAAAAAGATGAAATAGAAGAATTAGGTTCTAATCGAAAGAGTGTTACTAGTAATTCAAATGACTCTATGTTGAGTAAGGTTTTTGGTTACTTTTTTGGTGAATAAGGGAGGAAATTTATGTTTGGGTTAGAAATAGATCAAATTGCCAAAATTAAAGTTATTGGTGTCGGTGGCGGAGGTGGAAATGCCGTTAATCGAATGATCGAATCTGGAATAAAAGGTGTTGACTTTATAGTTGCCAATACAGATTTACAAGTTTTAAATGCTTCAAAAGCACCACTTAAAATTCAGATTGGCGCTGAACTTACTGGTGGTAGAGGTGCAGGATCAAAACCTGATATTGGTAGAGAAGCTGCTTTAGAATCAAGATCAGAAATAGAATCTGCACTTGCAGGAGCTGATATGGTATTTGTAACATGTGGTATGGGTGGTGGAACAGGAACTGGTGCTGCCCCAGTAGTAGCTAGTATTGCTCAAGAACTTGGTGCATTAACAGTTGGTATTGTTACTAAACCATTTTCTTTTGAAGGAAAAAAACGTATGGATCAAGCAATTGTTGGCTTAGATGAGTTGAAAAAACATGTTGATACATTAATTGTTATACCAAATGATCGTTTAAGAGAAATAATTGATAAAACAACACCATTACTTGCTTCATTTAAGGAAGTTGATAATGTATTAATGCGTGGTGTACAATCTATTTCTGACTTAATAGCAGTTGCAGGATTGATCAATCTAGATTTTGCTGATGTTAAATCAGTTATGGAAAAACGTGGAAATGCACTTATTGGTATTGGTATTGGTGCTGGTGAAAATCGTGCAACAGAAGCTGCAAAACAAGCTGTTTCAAGTCCACTTTTGGAAACTAGTATTAGTGGGGCAACAGACGCTATTATAAATGTAACAGGTGGCGAAAACTTAACTTTATTTGAAGTAGAAGAAGCTGCCGAAGTTATAAGACAATCAGCTAATACAGATATAAATACTATATTTGGTGCTGTAATTAATGAAAACTTAAATGATGAAATAATTGTTACTGTTATAGCAACAGGATTTGAAGATGCTGAAAAATCAAAAGTTGCTGCAACTGCAACAAGAGAAGCAATTAATTCAAGTATATCTTCAAGTGATGATGATGATGACGATGATAGTGATTTACCACCATTTTTAAGAAAAAGAGGATTTTAAAACAAATTATAGAAAATTGTATGGAGAGTAAACTCTCCTTTTTTTTGATTGAAAATATTTATTAGGGCTATGTAGTAATGTTTTGAGTTTCGATAAAATTCTTTTTAAACTATTTGGATTTATAATTAAGATTTATAATGGCTAGAAAAAATACCGAAACTAAAAAATTATTTTAAATTGCTAATAAATTATTTATATGATAAAATAAAATTAGAAAAGGTGGTTGTATGAAAAAAATTAAATATTTAGTAATTTTTCTATTTTTGTTAATTCTTTTTCCAAATGAAACAGATGCTAAAGTTTCTGATAAACAAACTGAAAATTATGCGAACATAGTTGTTTTTGCTTATTTTAATGGAGAAGATGAAGAAGTAGATAGAAATTATCTTATTGATAATGGTAATAAAATTATTGATTTATATAATGGTACAAATGGTAGATCAGTTACTAATTATCTAAAATCAATTTCTTATGGAAAATTTAATATTCAAAATATTTTTCCTCAATATGATGGAACAAAAATAGAACCATTAAAATTAGAATGTGATAAGAATGAGGCATATAATAGTAATATTGATGCTTGTATTATAAGTAATATAATAAAAAAAATAAATATTGAAGATAAAGTAATTGATTATAATCAAGATGGATTTATCGATAATTTAACTATTATTATAAAAGGTGGAGATAAAGAAACTGGTTCCAATACTACATTTGTCAATCATAAAAGTGATTATTTTTCTAACGATATTTGGTTAAATAAAAAAATAGGAACATATAATATTTTAAACACATATACTCTTATAGGAAGTTTCGTATCAAGTGGATCTGGAGTTATTGTTCATGAATTTTTGCATTCTTTAGGATATCCAGATTTGTATAGAAATAATTCTTCTGATTACCCAGTTCATATTTGGGATATTATGGCATCAGCAAATTATTATATGCCATACCCATTAGCATATTTGAGACACAAATTTACTAATTGGATTGATATAGATACTATAACAAGTAATGGAACATATAAATTAGATAATCAAAATAATCCAAATGGAAATCAAGCATATATAATAAAATCTCCACTAAATGATTATGAATTGTTTGTAGTTGAATTTAGAAAGAAACCAGATTTTGATATAAATGATAACGATTCATTAGATAGAGGAATTGGTGGGTCTGGGTTAATTGTTTATAGAATTAACACAACAGTAACAGGACTTAGTAACGTTTTTGGGGGAACTGGTGTTTATGTTTTTAGACCAAATAATCCAAATAATAGTGAAATTATAAATTTAAATAATGCCTATTTATCGGCTGAAAGTGGTAGAACAGAAATTGGTAACGAAAATATTGATGATGATTATAATGCTTTAACTTTTTCTGATGGAACTAATTCTGGTATTAAAATAAGTAATGTATCAAGTAGTTCTGGTGATTCAATGACTTTTGATGTTGTAATTCCTAGTACTCAAAATCTAGATTTATGGGTATCAACAGATTATAATGATAAACTTGCTAATAATGCAAATAAATCTATAGATATCATAGAATATGATAATTCTATTATTGCTGCAAGTGTTTTAAATAAAAAAATACTTATAAATAAGTATGATGGAAACAATTGGACTAATTTAAATGAATTAAATTTAGAAAATGATTCAACTAGTATTAAATTAATAAACAATAATAACGACTTATATTTAATTTATTCTGGATGGGGATTTATTAATATAGCAAAATATTCCTCAAATAATTGGGCAATTATTAGTAAAATAGATAATACTAATGGAGAATTTAGTGTCAATGTTATTAATAGTCAAATTTATCTTACTAAAATAGATGAAAATAGCCTAAATGCAACACTATTACTTATAAATGATGATAATGTACAAGAATTAGGTATATATTATAGTGGTTCTGCATCATTTGGTAGTGAATTAGGTTATGCAGGACAACCTAATATAGTAAATATAAATAGCCAAATTTATTTAACGATTAGAAATTCAGCTGGTAATAAAATTAAATTATATAAATATATAGATAAAAATAATTTTCAAGAAATAGACAATGATATGAGTTCTAATACATATAGTGTAATTGCTTTAAATAATAAAATATATTTTTCACTTGGAACAAATAACGGCGAAAATTTAAAATTGTATATTTATGATGGAAAAAATTTTAGTTTGATTGATTCAAATATAAGTTATGGTTTTCCTACTATTGTATCATCTAAAGGAAATATTTATGTGATTGCGTCTTCGTTAGATGAAAGTGGTAATACTAAATTATATCGAATTGATGAAAATACTTTAGAATTTATAAAAGAAGGTACTGATGTAGATGGAGCTTCTTTTTCAGGAAAGTATTCATTAACGTCTATTAATAATGATTTATATGTAGCCTTACAAAGAATAACTGACAATAATATTATTATAAAAAAGAAAGAGACTATTAGTAAATTGTTATCTTTAACAATTACTCCACCTATAAAATCGACTTATAAAGTTGGGGATTTGCTAGATACAAATGGATTAAAAGTATTTGCTAATTATACAAATGGATCAAAAGAAATTACTAATTATCAAATAGAAGGTTTTAATTCATCTATACCTGGTATATATAGTGCTACGATTAGTTATGAAGGTGTTAAAAATACATTTTCTTATGAAATAATAAATGATAGTTCTACAGTTATTCCTCTTGAAAGTATAAAATTTAATAAAGAAAATTTGCAATTAAATATAGGTGATATAGATTATTTAAATGTTATTTATAATCCTTCTAATACTACAGTTCAAAAAAATATAAATTGGAAAAGTAGTGATGAAAATATTTTAACTGTAACTGATGGAAAAATTATTGCTAAAGGAGAAGGAATTGCCTATATAATTGCCTCAATTGATGATCTTTCAATCAAAACAAGTGTAACAGTAAAAAAATATAATATTAAAAATTCTCTTGTTAGATTAGATGTTGATACCTATATTTATACAGGAGAAAAAATTTATCCTAATGTTTCAGTAATGTATAATAATCAATATCTTATAAAAAACAAGGATTATGAAGTTGTTTATGAAAATAATAAAGATGTTGGACTTGGTGATATCTATATAAAAGGAATAAATAACTTTAATGATGTTATAAAAATAAATTTTAAAATTGTAGAGAATAAAATAGAAGAAAAAAACGATAATTTAAAACTATCTGACTATATTTATGCGTGTAAATATAAATTAATAAGTGAATATATTTATGGTTTTAAATTAGGAGAAATAATAAATGAAATAAAGAAAAAATTAAATAATAGTTTAATAAATATAGAAACAAAAAGTGATATTATTACAACGGGGACAATATTTAGTTATAATAATGAAAAATATATAAGTGTTATATATGGCGATATAAATGGTGATGGGAAAATTAATTCTGCTGATTTACTTAAGATGCGTCAACATTTACTTGGAACCATAAGTTTAACTGGACCATATAAAAAAGCAGCTTCTATTGTAAATGGTAATACAATAAATTCTGCTGATTTATTAAGATTACGTCAACATCTATTAGGTATAAAAGAAATAAAACAATAAAGGAGTAAGAAATGAAAAAAATATTTATATTTATAATTGCGCTATTTTCTATGCCATTATCAATTAGTGCATTAAGTGCAAATATTTCAGGACCTAATTCTGTAGAAAAAGGTAGTAATGTTACTGTATCTGTAAATTTAATAGATACAGCAGCATGGAATATTAAAATAAGTTCTGGCAGTTGTTCTAATAATTTTGCAGATGTAACAGGTAATGGATTAAATACAAATAAAACCCTTAATTTAACTTGTAATACAGGAAATAATGATAATATCACGTTTTATGTATCTGGTGATATTACAAGTGAAGATGGAAATAATCAAAATGTATCATTATCTAAAACAATTGATGTATATAATCCTAGAATAAAAGAAAGTGAAAGTAGGCTTAAATCATTATCTGTAGATGGATATAATTTAAATAAAAATTTTGATTCAAATGATTATGAATATGTAGTAAGTGTACCATTGACAGAAACTAAAATAAATATTAATGCTTTAACTATTGGAAATAATGCTAATGTAATTGGAATTGGTACTTATGAAATATCAGAAAACGGTAATATATTTATAATTAAGGTTACTGCTGAGGATGGTAGTGTAAGTGAATATAAAATAAATGTTTTAATAACTGATCCAAATCCAATTAATGTAGAAATTGAAAATGAAAATTATACAGTTGTAAAACAAAAGAGTAAATTAGAAAAAATTTTTAATTATGAGGAAACAACTATAGAAATAAATGGTATTAGTATACCTGCGTATAAAAGTGATATAACACATTTTACAATTATTGGATTACAAAATAATGATGGAAATATAAAATACGCAATTGTAGAAAATAATAATTATAAACTTTATAATGAAGTAAGTTCTAATAACTTAAATTTATATATAACTAGTGGTAATTTAGAAAATTATAAAAAAATTAAAACTGAAATAAATGGTATTAGTTATGATACTTATAAATTAAATGATAGGTTTGTTATTTGTTATGCGATGGATATTTCATCTGGAACGTATAATTATTATAAATATGATACAATTGATAAAACTTTTCAATATTATGAAATTAAGGAAAATACTGATCAAAATAATAAATATAAAATAAATATTTATTTTATAACAACTATAATTTTTTTGATAATTTCAATTACTTTAATTATATTTATTATTTATAATTTTAAAAAGAAAAAAATAAATTACAAAACGACATAATTTTTTATGTTGTTTTTTTATAATAATACTGGTGATAAAATGAAAATTTATATTGATTATGTTTTATTTATAAATTTTGCCTTTGATTTATTATTATTACTTGGTGTGTCAACTATTTTAAAAAGAAATACTAGTATTAATAGAATAATAATAGGGGCATTTTTTGGAAGTTTAACCATACTTTTACTATTTATTAAAATAAATAACTTAGAATTATTCTTATTCAAATTTATAATTAGTATTTTTATGATTATAATTTCATTTGGATATAAAAATATAAAGTATTTTTTTAAAAACTTATTGTTTTTATACATATTAGGCTTTATATTGGGTGGTGTTTTATACGGAATTAATAATCAATTTTCTTATAAAAGTGTTGGATTAGTTTTTATAAATAAAGGAATAAGTATAAATATAATTTTTATTTTGATAATATCACCTATAATTATTTATTTTTATACTAAGGAGATGAAAAATTTAAAAAATAATTATAATAATTACTATAAAATTAGAATAAATTTAGAAAATAATGAATATAAATTTATAGGTTTTTTGGATACAGGAAATAAATTAAAAGATCCGTATTTTAACCGGCCGATTATTTTATTAAATAAAGATAAAATAGATATTAAAAATTCTAAAAAAATTCTAATACCTTATCAAACAATTACAGAAAATGGCTTATTAGAATGTGCCAAAATCGATAAAATTTATATTGAAAATGTTGGAATTAGAAAAAATATTTTATTAGGATTTATAAAAGATAATATAACTATTGATGGAGTTGACTGTATTATACAAGAAAAATTATTGGAGGGATAATATGTTTCATAAAATACTTAATTTTTTTATTAAAATATTTAATGTAGAAAATAATATATTTTTTGTTGGAAGTGCTGATAAATTACCAGAGCCATTATCAAAAGAAGATGAAATAAAATATGTTGAATTATCTATGAATGGGGATATACTTGCCCGTGAAAAATTAATTGAGCATAATTTACGTCTTGTTGTTTTCTTATCAAAAAAATATGAAAATACAGGTGTTGACTTAGAAGATTTAGTGAGTATTGGAACTATTGGGTTAATTAAGGGAGTAAATACTTATAAGCTTGATAAAAATATAAAACTTGCAACATATGCATCACGTTGTATTGATAATGAAATATTAATGTTTTTAAGAAAAAATAAAAAAAGAAAAACAGAAGTTAGTTTTGAAGATAATTTAAGTTATGATTCAGAAGGAAACGAACTTCATCTAGAAGATATATTAGGTACAGAAAATGATATAGTAACTAAAGGTTTAGAAGATGAAACCGATAAAAAAATATTATATGAGGAAATTAATAAATTAAATGAACGCGATAGACAAATAATGATTTTACGTTATGGACTCTTTAATAATGAAGAGTTAACTCAAAAAGATGTTGCGGATATGTTAGGAATTAGTCAGTCCTATATATCTAGAATTGAAAAAAAAGTCATAAAAAGAATTCAAAATATTACGAAAATATGAAAAATATATTTATATATATTTTTTTTTATGATATAATTTTTCTTAGGATAGATAAGGGGAATAAAAATGGAAGAAAAAAATAAAAAAGATGAAGTTAAGAACACAGACAATACTAATAATGAAGTAAGTAGTTATGAAAGTAATGGTATTAAAGATTATAAGTTTGCTATTATTTTACTTGTTGTAATTGCGATTGCTGCACTTTGTATGCCACTTATTTCTGCAGGTATCAAAAAATTAGAAGAATCAAATTTCATTAATAACTTATTTAACAAAAATGATACTGTAACACCAAATAATGATAAAAAAGATGATAATAAGTTAGAAATTGTAAATTATGATAAAAGTGGCGCTAATGCACCAATTTTAAAAAGTGGTATGATTCCTGTTAGATATAATTTTATAGAGAAAAAATGGGTTAAAGCCAATAGTGATAATCCAAGTACAAATGGTTGGTATAATTATAGTAATTCTGAATGGGCAAATGCAGTTTTAGTTCGTCAAAATGGTACTAAAACGCGTGATTATTACGAAAAGGCAGCTCCAGATACTATTATTAATAGCGAAGATATTTTAGCGTTTTTTGTTTGGATACCAAGATATAAGTATTCTCTAGTAGCAAGTACTGGAATTCAACAAATAGATGTAGTTTTTGAAGAAAAAACAGCTACTAAAACAACAGGACCTAATTATATTACTCATCCTGCATTTACTTTTGATGGTACAGAATTATCTGGTATTTGGGTAGGAAAGTTTGAAGCAACTGATAGTATTAATAGTGTAACAATTCTTCCAAATAAAAAAGCAATTGTTAATCAAAATATTTCTACTATGTTTAATACTTTACAAGGGTTTTATTCTGATATATATGGTTTAAAGAGTGACGATTCAAACATTAGATTACTTAAAAATACAGAATGGGGAGCAGTTACATATTTAACAAATTCTAAATATGGTATTTGTAAAAATAATAAATGTACTACTATTTCAAATTATAATTATGATTATGATTCTGAAACTGGAATTTTATCAAGTACAACTTCAAATGTTTATGGTGTTTACGCTATGAGTGGTGGAGTTTATGAATATGTAATGGGTAATAATAATGTAGTTACTGGTTCATCTGGATTTGATAGTGTATGGATGTCGGAAAACAAAAAATATTATGACTTATATACTGATGGTGCAAGTACTGACTATAGTCGTGGAATATTAGGTGATGCTACTAAAGAATTTGGTCCATTTGATAATGGTACAAGTAGTTGGAATGCAAGTTCAAGCTTTGTTGATAGCACACAACCTTGGTTTTTTAGAGATATAAATAATATATATTCATTTTCTGGTTATACAGGTGGTGCACATTATAACGTTGGATTTAGAATAAGTTTAAGTTAAAAATAAAAAATATTGAAGAAATTTCAATATTTTTTTGATATAATAATGTTGGTGGTAAAAATGTCTAAAATAACTGTAATGGATGAAATACTTGCAAATAAAATTGCGGCTGGAGAGGTTGTTGAAAAATGTGCTTCAGTTGTAAAAGAATTAGTAGAAAATAGTATTGATGCTTCAAGTACGGAAATTAAAATTGAACTTATAGATGCTGGTACAAAGCAAATAAAAATAACTGATAATGGTGTTGGTATGGATAGAGAAGATGCTGTTTTAGCTTTTTCTCGTCATGCAACAAGCAAATTAAAAAATGAAGATGATTTATATAGAATTGAAACGTTAGGGTTTAGAGGTGAAGCGTTAGCGTCAATCGCATCTGTTAGTAAAATTACTTTAAAAACATCTACTGGAGGTGTAGGAACACTAGTAAAAATTAATGGTGGAAAGATAGAAAGTGTAACAGAAAGTGATGCTAGAATAGGAACTGTTATTAGTGTTAATGATTTATTTTATAATACTCCTGCTAGATTAAAACATTTAAAAAGTTTATATACAGAACTTGCAAATGTAACAGAATATGTTAATAAAATGGCTTTATCACATTCGGAGGTAAAATTTATCCTATCAAATAATGGTAATGTAATTTTAAATACGGATGGATCTGATAATTTGCTTAAAACAATATCTTCAATTTTTGGAATAAATATTGTAAAAAAGATGTTACCAGTAAGCGCTATGGATAATGATTATGTTATTAGTGGATATATAACATTACCAGAAATTATGCGTTCTAATAGAAATGGAATTATAACGCTTGTAAATGGTCGTGTTGTAAGAAATGCTGAAATTAATAGAATAATAAATGATAGTTATCACGGATATAAACCAGATAATCGTTATCCGATTACCGTTTTAAAAATTGAAGTTGATCCAAGTTTAGTCGATGTTAATATTCATCCAACTAAAATGGATATTAAATTTGGTAAAATGCAAGAATTATTACTTTTGATAGAAAAAATGATAAAAAATGCGTTAAAACAGCAACTATTAATACCTCATATAGAAGTAGAACCATTTAATGATTTAAAAATAAATGAAGAATTTGAATACAACAATAACTTAAATACAGATATTCAAGATGATAAAAATGTTGAAAAACCTAAATATGAAGAAATTGTTCTAGATTTAGAAAGAATTGGGGAAGAAGAGCAAAGTTATTCTGTTAAAATAGATAACGAAAAAGAAAATGTAAGTCCTACCGATGAATCTTTATTGTTTGAAATAGAAGAAAGTATAGAAAAATTACCAGAATTATATCCAGTAGGTTTAGTACACGGAACTTATATTATATGTCAAAATGAAAAAGGAATGTATTTGATTGATCAGCATGCTGCAAAAGAGAGAATTAATTATGAATATTATCGTGAAAAATTAGGTAATCCTCGTCCTGATTCAATACCTATGTTAATACCATTAACTCTTGAATTACCAAATAATGAATATATGGTTTTAAAAGAAAATTTTCAGTTTTTACAGAATATGGGATTTGAAATAGATGATTTTGGAGTAAATTCAATAATTATAAAAGCGCATCCAACTTGGATTCGTATTGGTGAAGAAGATAGAGTAATAAGAATGGTTATAGATTTAGTTATTAATAAAGAAAAAGATTTTTCAATCGCAAAGTTTAATGAACACTTAGCTGCAACTGTAAGTTGTAAAGCTTCTATTAAAGCAAACGAAAATATAACTATGGAAGAAATGGAAAATTTAATCAGTGATTTAAGAAAATGTAAAAATCCATTTAATTGTCCTCACGGTAGACCTACCATAGTCTATTATTCAAAATATGATTTAGAAAAATTATTTAAAAGAAGTGGATTTTAAAGATAAAAAACATTGACACTAAATAAATAATATGATATGGTAAGGTACTTTACCAAAGAGGAGGTGCCTAGTCTATGGATAATTTAACACTATGTTCACTTAGAGATGCTATAAAAAATAATACTGAAATGAATAGAAAATTAAAAAATGAATTACATGTAGCAAATTTATTAAAGATGGTTGAATTAGGTTTAGTAGATGAAAGAATTATTTTATCAGATCAAATAATTTCAGATTACAAAAAAGATTTAACTAATAAAACTTATAGGAAGTCATTATAGTGGCTTTTTTTCTTTTAATAAAATATTGTTTGAATATTTTTCGACAAGAAAATTATATTTATTGTTGGATAATAATACTGGTGATAATATGAAATGGAAAACAATTTTGTCAGCAGTATTTGCTATTGTAGTAGGATTTTTGATGGGAAAATTTATGCTTAATCAATACGATTCAGAATATGAATTGGCACCAGTATTTAACCAAAATAGTGATTCATATTATTTTTTAAGACAGGGTGAGTATGATAGTTATGAAGATATGGAAAAAAATATGATGGGTTTTGATTATTATATTTATGATGTAAAGGATTCAAAATACCTAACTTATGTAGGAATTACAAAAGATTACGATAATATGATGAAAATACAAGGATTTTTTACAAATGCTGGATATATTATATATGTAGATAATATATCTGTTAATAATGAAGCGTTTTCTGTTGTTATTGATCAATATGATCAAATGTTAAAAGAAACTGAAGATAATCAAACTATTAAAGGTATATGCTCACAAGTTTTAGCAAAATATGAGGAGTTGGTTGTAAATAGTGACAGTACTAATTAAAGATATTCCAAAAAGTGATCGTCCAATTGAAAGACTTATAAATAATGGTGCAGAATTTTTAAGTGATTCAGAAATTTTAGCAATTTTAATAAAAACAGGTACTAGAGAAAAATCTGCTAAAACAATAGCAGATGAAATCTTAAAAAAATATAAAAGTTTAAACGAATTAAAAAACATAAATTTAGAACAACTAACAAAAATTAAAGGTATTGGAGTTACTAAAGCAGTTTCCATTTTAGCAGCGTTTGAATTATCAAGAAGAATAAATAATCAAGTAATTTCTTTAAATGAAACAAAAATAACTAATAGTTCATTAGTTTTTGAGTACTATAAAAATAAAATAGGTGATAAAAATCAAGAATATTTTTATTGTTTATATTTGAATACAGCTAAAAAGGTTATAAAAGATAAATTATTATTTATTGGTACCGTTAATAAAAGCGTAGTTCATCCAAGAGAAATTTTTAAAGAAGCATACCTATTAAGTGCATCAGGAATTATTTGCGTTCATAACCATCCTGCTGGATCGGTATTTCCGTCAAAAGAAGACATAAATCTTACAAAAAAATTAGTTGAAATAGGCGAACTTTTAGGCGTAAAAATAATAGATCATGTAATTATTACAAATAATAATTATTATAGTTTTTTTGAAAATAATGATATAAGGTGATAAAAATGCGTAAAAAAAAGAATGAAAAGAAAAAAGTTATTTTATTAATAATAACAATTTTAGTAATTTTATTATCATTGGTTATATTTATTGATGACGATAGAAAATTAACTAGTGGAGAAAAAATAATCAAAAATAGCGTATTAACTATTAGTAATATATTATCTACACCTTTTTTTGCGCTAAAGAAAAATTTATCTTTTAACAAAAATTATGAAGCTGATATAAGTAATTTAGAAAGCATTGGAATAAATATAGAACTTTTAAAAGAAAATGAAGAACTAAAAAAGACACTTGAACTAAATAATACATTAAGTGAAAGAAGTTATATAAATGCTACTGTTATAAACAGAAATATATCATATTGGTTCAATGAAATTACGATAAATAAAGGTTCTAGTGATGGAATAAAAGATGGTATGGCAGTTATAAATTCTGATGGATTAATTGGAAAAATAATTAAAACAAGTAATAATACAAGTGTTATAAAACTTCTGACAGATGAAAATATGACAAATAAAATATCTGTTAAAATAGAATATGATGGACGTTTTGTATATGGATTATTATCTAATTATAAAGACTCTTTCTTTCTAATTGATGGTATAAGTGATAATACAAATATTGATAAAGGTGCTAAAGTTGTTACTAGTGGTTTAACTGATTCTTTTCCAAGTGGAATACTAATAGGATATGTTGAAGAAATAAGTACCGATAATTTTGATTTATCTAAGACATTAAAAGTTAAAAGTGAAATTGATTTTAATGATATTTACTATGTAACAGTTTTAAAGAGGAATGTAGATAATGATTAAAATATTATTAATAATTTTTCTGTCATTTTTTTTAGAGTCAAATTTATCACTTTTTATACCAATTAATACCTTATTTTTTAATATATGTTTTGTTTTTTCATCATTAATTATTATTTCTAAAATGGTAGAGAATAAAAATAAATATTACTTAATAGTAATTATTATTTCTTTAGTATATGATTTAATTTTTACAAATAGATTAGGTTTTAGTGTTTTAACTTTTTTAATAAGCTCAATTTTTATTAAAAATATTGATAAATTAATTTTTTCTAATTC
>CAKOYE010000023.1 GCA_934130485.1 uncultured Bacilli bacterium | reverse complement strand
TTACAATTACTTCTTCCATAAAACCACCTAAACTAATTATAGATAGTACTTAAAAAAAAATCAAGAAATTATTGATTTTTATTCTAATCAGAAATAAGATTAATATTATCTAATAATATACCAGTTCCTTCCGCTACACAAGTTAACGGACTTTCCGCGACATAAACAGGCACCTTTAATTCTTGCGCTAAAAGTTTATCAAATCCATTAAGTAATGCTCCTCCTCCAGTTAAAACAATACCTTTATCTATTATATCAGCAGATAATTCTGGTGGAGTATTTTCTAAAACTGTTTTAGCAGCATGTATAATTACATCAACACTTTCCTTTAAAGCTTCTTCTACCTCTTTAGATGATATCGTTACTGTTTTTGGTAATCCTGTTACTAAATCTCTACCTCTAACATCCATCTTTTCGTCTTTAGAGTTAGGGAAAACATTTCCAATATTTAATTTTATATCCTGAGCTGTTACCTCACCTACTAACAATTTATATTTGTCCTTAATATATTTCATTATATCAGAATCAAATGTATCACCGGCAACTTTTACAGATTCACTTGTAACAATGCCTCCTAAAGATAAAATAGCAACATCAGTAGTACCTCCACCAATATCAATTACCATATTTCCACTTGGTTTTGATATATCAAGTCCTGCACCAACAGCCGCAACTTTAGGTTCATCATCTAGAAAAACTTTTTTTGCACCAGTTCGCTCAGCAGCTTCTTTAATTGCGTTTTTTTCAACATTTGTGATATTTGAAGGACAACAAATTAAAATACGTGGTTTTGATAAAATACCTTTACCATTTATTTTTTTTATAAAATAATTAAGCATAATTTCAGTTACCTCAAAATCAGCTATAACCCCGTCTTTTAATGGTCTTATTGCATTAACTTTTCCCGGTGTCCTTCCAAGCATTTCATGAGCTTCTCTACCGACTGCTAGAGTTTTTTTTGTTTCTGCATCAATAGCAACAACACTTGGCTCATTTAGTACAATGCCCTGTCCTTTAACATAAATTAATACATTAGCTGTTCCTAAATCTATTCCTATATCTTTTGCAAACATATTAAATCCTTTCTATGTATATTTTTTACTTAAATATTTATTTTTAGTTGACTCTCCGCCTCTTATATGGCGAATATCAATATGATATTTTAAAATTTTTTCAACTTTTTCAAATAATTCCTCATCTATTACTAAAAGTCTTTCATGTAAATCCTTATGAACTGTACTTTTTGAAACTTTAAATATTGCTGCAATCTCCCTTATTGTTTTTTCAGTATCAATAATATAAAGAGCTTCATTTTTAACTCTTTTTGAAATAGCAGAATCCATACAACACCCCTTTAGTAAATTATATAAAAAGAGGAAATTTTTATACCGAAAAAAGAGCTAATGCTCTCCTAAATCACTAATATTTCGATCATAATACTCTTCTGGATTAACCAATTTACCATTAATTGATAATTCAAAATTTAAATGATCATTCAAATCTTTAGCAATATTAGAAAAACCACTTTTTCCTAATGTTTGACCTTGAACAACTGGATCACCTTTTTTAACAACTACATCATTTAAACTTTGATAATAACCAATTATTCCATTTCCATGATCAATTTCTACAATATTTCCAAGTAAATCATTTTCTGATACAGAACTTACTGTTCCATCTAAAATACTTACAACATCAAATGATTCTCCACTACTATAAGAAACTCCACTACTTTGTAAATATGTATCGGAATAATAAATAATTGAATTTTCTTGTTCTACCGATTCATCTTTATAATCATAAAAATCTTTAACGATTTTTACATTTTCGTTATTATAAGGTCTTTTTATTACATTATGAATCGCAACAACTGGTTCCTCATCTTCAATAATTGTTTTCGAAACATATTCAATTTCTGGCTTTTTAAGTGCAGGAGATGTTGCAGATTCAATAGAAAAAATTGCTCCAAATACTGATACAAATACTAAGCCATATAATGCATACTCTACCGGTTTTTTTAACCTTCTTTTTGTCATATTATCACCTCTATTTTAAGTTTTAACAATATAACAAAAAATATACATTAAAATTTTTAATAAATTTTTTTTATTTCAACACCTTGATAATAATATTTTAAAATTTCATCGTATTTATATCCATTTAAAGCCATACCCTCAGCTCCATATTGACTCATTCCAACTCCGTGACCAAAACCTTTAGTATTAATATCAACACTATTACCATTTTGCGTTATTGTAAAAAAGGTTGAACGAAGTCCAAGTAAATATTGAACTTGATCACCAGAAAAAAATTTATTATTTATTTTTATTTGCTTTATTCTACCTGTACTAGTTGTACTAATCACCTCAACATAAACATTATTCCTATATTCTACACCAAGTAATCTATAAAAATCAGCTAAACTAAAATGAAAGTAATCATTAAAAACTGGAGAAACCTCTGCATCCCACAAGGAAGCTACACTTTTTAAATATGGTTGTTGAGTAGGAAATATTTCACCACTATTTTCAGTATAACCCGTGCTTGTTGAAAAAAATAATGCTTCAACTACACTTCCATTACAATCTAAATATTCACCTTTAGTTTCTAATACAGCAGCTTTAGCCTTATTTAAATTAGATTCATAATCATTTCCCCAACGATTTTTAAGTTGATCACTATCCAAATAAACTTGATTCATAACTGTATCTACAACATCATAATCTTTATTTTTATTATACTCAAGTTGCTTTAAAACATAACTTCTTGCTGCAACAGCTTGAGCTTTTAATGCATCCATTTCAAAACTAATCGGAACTTCTCCTGAAACAACCCCAACAATATATTCTTCAATTGGAACAACATCAATATTTCCAGTTGAATTTCGCTTTATTCTTATTGTCATATTACTCATATACTTAAATTTAACTTCTTCAGGTTCTTTAATAAAAACAGTTATAAGTATATAAGGAATTAAAATAATTAATAATGTAGCAAAAAATATCTTTTTCATATCTCACCATCACTCTATTTATATCTATGATGTGAAATAACATTTATTCATTATAATATGCGACAAATTTTTTTATATTCAAAAAAAACCAAAATAATAAATATTTTAGTTTATTCTAGTACTAATAAAAAAATCCATAAAAAAATTAACAACTAAATAGGATAAAGAAAGAGAAATAATAACATATAAAAGTCTAGATTGATAATATCTATTTTTTTTAAATAAATTATTAATATTAATACTTTCCAAAGCCCAAATAGTTAAAGGAACAGTAACACAATATAAAATTACTCTAACACTCATATTTAGTAATTTTATCTACCCTTCTATGATGTCGTTCAAGAGTTGAAAAAGGAGTTTCTATAAATGTTTCAATTATTCTTTTGATTTTATCAAAACTTAAATCCTTACTAAAAGCAATCACATTGGCATTATTATCTATTCTTGTTAACTTAGTTTCCTTTATTGTATTAACTTTAGCGCATCTAACTCCCTTAACTTTATTTGCAGCAATACTCATTCCAATACCTGTTCCACATATTAAAATTCCGTAATCTATATTTTTATCACGAATACTTTCACTAAGTTTAAAAGCATAGTCAGGATAGTCATCATTTGAATCATATTTTTTAGGTCCAAAGTCAACAACCTTGTAATTTGATTTTTCTAAGTAGTCAATAATTTTTGATTTTAAATCCATACCATTATGATCACAAGCTATACCTATTTTCATATTATCACCAATATTATTCTACAATAAAAAGACAAAATTATCAATAAATGTTATAATTATTATAGGTGAAATTTATGAACAAAATACTTTTTGAAATATTTAATGAGGCTGGTAATGGTGAAATCATTATAGATAATGATCCATTTTATATTGCTTTTAATACAATAATAACTGATAAAACAAACAATTTTTCTAATATAAAAAATGAAAACTATCCAACATTAATTATAGATAATTTAGAAATTTTCGAAAATTTATTAATAAAATATATAGAAATATCACTTGCAAGTAATAGAAAAATACCATTTTTTGTAACCGAAAAAGAAAAAAATAATATAAAATATATAATTTCATATTTATTTACAAATGCAACTACAGAAGATTTTAAAAATCCAATAAAATTTATAGAAAAAAATATTGAATTTTGTAATAATCCTTTATTAAATGAAACATTAATTATAAACACAAATATTTTAGATAGTAATTTAGAAATCAAAAACGATATGCAATCACTTTCAATGGAAACACCATACAAATTAGAAACAAAACTAATAAATACTATAAATAATAATGAAGTATTTTATAATTTACCAACAATTTCTTACGGAATAACAAATGATACTTGTTATATTTATAGTATAATAAATGAGAAAAAACAAACAAATTCAAATGAATTAAATGATAAATATAATAAAAAAATAAAAAGAGAATTATATAAATTAAATCAAAATGTATTTGAAAATGAATCAGATGAATTTAAACAATATAAAAGTCAAAATAGTGAATATTATCCTGAAAACATTTCAGATATTTCTGTATCTTCATTAATACCACTTACAGTACTTATAAATATATTAGAAAGAAAAAATATTAATAAAATTAAACTAGTTCCATATCTTCCAATAAGATATTTATCAAGAGAATTAGCAAGCAACAACATAAATGATATAAATAAAAAAGAAGAATTTAAACTAAGAAATTACGAAATTCAAAAAAATATAACAGAAAAATTTATTAGAACATTTAATAGATTAGCATTTCATTTAGATGGAATAGAAATCACTTCATATCCATATGAAATAAGTGAATTTTTAGAAGCAAAAATAAACAATATTAAAGAAATAAATAATCCAATATTAGAAAATATATATAATGAATTAAATTCTAATTTAAGTAAAAGAATAAAATAATAAAAAAATGGCTTATCCATTTTTAAAATTTTGATACCATTCTTTTACTTTTTCTTTACCTGATTCTAATTTTTCACTACCATATTCTTTTACTTTATCCCAAGTTTCTTTATCGTTTTCCTTTATAGAATCAATATTATTTAAAACATCTTGATATTTTTCTTCACCAATTTTGGAAATTACATAATCTTCTAAATTTTCCTTCCCACTATTTAATATATCACTTGCTTTATCATACAAATACTTTGAAGAACTACTAATATCTTCTTTATAATCAGGAAATTTTTTCATAATTAAAGAATCAAGTTTTCGAGTAATAGTAATAACTTGCATTTTTGTTGTATCTTTTAAATCGCTAAAGGTTACACCTTTAATTTTACCGTCATAAAAAATAAAATCAACAAAAATTATAAAATATTCACGACATTTACTTTTAACATTATTAACATTTTCTGAATTCATCATATTATTAATTTCTTTTGTTGCATCATTAAAATATTTAAGAACAATTTCATCACTAGTTAAATTAGAATCATCAATATCAGTAGAATTATTAGTTTCACTTACTAAATCATTATCACTTACTGTATCATCAAAAGATTTATCTATAACATTATTTTTACTATTATTACTGTTATTTAGAGTGTTAGAATCATTTTTTTCTATAGTAAGACTAGATTCATTTTGACTTTGCTTATTTTCTATATTTTCTTCTTTTGTTTTACCACATCCTGTTAAATTAATTAAAATAATACCAGAAATCAATATACTAATTAATTTTTTACCATCTATAATTTTCATATATAACCTACCTCCAAAAAAAATAACAGACAAGCTGTTATTTAATACCATATTTACGATTGAACTTATCAACAGCTCCAGTTTTTGATGCTTTTCCTTGTTCACCTGTAAAAAATGGATGACATTTATTACATACTTCTAAATGTAAACTTTCTTTATTAGATTTTACTGTAAAAGTATTTCCACATGCACAAGTTACTTTAGTATCAACATAATTTGGATGTATTCCTTTTTGCATAATCTTCTCTCCTTCCGCCATAACTAAATTTAGTTATAGAAATTCCTAAGCCACTATATTATAACAAGTAAATAATTAAAATGCAACAATTTTTACTATTATATGTAAAAATAATAGAATTAATGATATAATATTATAGTTTTTAAGTGAGGTGTTTTTATGATTGAAGAAAAAATTGTGAAGTTAGTTGATACTGATAATTATTTAAAAGGAGAAAAATATAATCAAAATTATGTAAATTTAAAAAAAATAATTTATTTAAATAAAAAAAATAGAATTTATAAATTTAACGTTGAATCTGAATCAACAGATAAAATTTATAATGTAGATATTACCACTCAAGAAGATAATGTCATTTTAACATATTGTTCTTGTCCACAATTTGAAAAAATGAATAAATGCAAACACGTTGCTGCCGTATTAATTAAAGAACAAAATAAAATTTTTGAAATAAGTAATAAAATAAAAAAAGATTTATCAGATGTAATCCTAAACAATATTCTAAATAAAATAAATAAAAATAAACAACAACTAAATTTAGAATTAGAATTAAACTTTAAAAAAAGTTACTATGAATCTGGATTATATGTTAAATTTAAAATAGGAATTAATAAATTATATAGTGCTACATCTAAAGCAAAATATTTCTTTGAAAGATTTAATGAAAACTGCGGTTATTACGAATTTGGTAAAGACTTTGAATATAAACCTAGCGAACAATATTTTTGTGATGAAGATAAGAAAATTATTTCTTTTCTAAGTAATTGCTACTATAGATATGTAAATGAAAGATATTATCAAGGTGAAATATATATACCAAATAATTTAGAAGAAGAATTTATAAAATTATTAAAAAATAAAAATTATAACATTATGGGTATGGGAAACTTTACTGGATATAAAGATGAATTTCCTTTTGAAACAGAAATAACTAATGTTTTAGATAAATATATTTTTAAATTTAATTTTGATAAACAATACAATTTTTTAAGTAAAAAATTATTAATAGTTGATCATAATGTATATTTATTAAAGGATGAATATACAGCAATTATAAATGAATTTGCCCAAAATGATTTAATTGAATTAGATTTTTCAAAAGACAAATTAGCACTTTTTTCAGAAACAATTTTACCAATTGTAAAAGATAATTTAAAAATTGATGAAACAATAAAAGACGATTTCACAATAACAACACCTAATGTAAAATTATACTTTGATATTAAAAATGAATTATTAACTTGTAATGTTATTCTTATGTATAAAGATACAGAAATAAACTATTTTGATAAAGCAAATATTATAAGAAATAGAGAATATGAACAAAATATTATTAATGATTTAACAAGTAAAAATTTCAAAATAGATAATAAAATTTTTATTGATTCTCTAGATGAAATTGCGCAATTTATAGAAACAGACTTATTTTACTTTAGTAACAAATATGAAGTATTTACTACTAAAAAATTTGATGAAACAAATATTATAAAAAGTAGTAGAATTGAATCACAATTTTCAATTGGTCAAGACAATATAATGAGTTATAACTTCAATATAGAGGATATTAACTTAAATGAATTAGGTAATATTTTTCTAAATTTAAAGGAAAAAAAGAAATATTATAAATTAAAAAATGGTAATATTTTAAACTTAGAAAATAATAATGAACTAAATGAATTACAAAATTTAATGGAAGACTTAGATTTAAACATAAATAATATAAAAGATACAGGTACTATTCCAAAATATAGGGCTATATATTTAGATAGTTTAAAAGAAAATAAATATAGTATTATTAAAACAAACAATTTATTTGATAATTTTGTTAATGATTTTAAAAAATTTAAAAACAAAAAACCATATATAAATGAAATAGATAAACAAATATTAAGAGATTACCAAATTACTGGTGTTAAATGGTTATATAATATTTATAAATGCAATTTAGGTGGAATTCTTGCCGATGAAATGGGACTTGGTAAATCATTACAAACAATATGCTTTATAAAATCTATTTTAAAAGAAAAAAAAGATGCTAAAATACTAATAGTATCACCTACTTCACTTATTTATAACTGGGAAAAAGAATTTGAAAAATTTGCAAGTAATCTAAATTATATGGTAATTGCTGAAAACAAAAATAAGCGTATGGAAATTTTACAAAATCTAGAAAGCAATATAATTATTACCACTTACGGATTATTAAGAAGAGATAAAGAGTTCTATGAAAAATTAGATTTTGAAGTAATGATTATCGATGAAGCACAAAATATTAAAAATCCTAAAGCAGGTATTACAACAAGTTCTAAAGAAATTAAAGCAAATTGTAAAATTGCCTTAACAGGAACTCCAGTAGAAAATTCGGCAGTTGAATTATGGAGTATATTTGATTTCATAATGCCTGGATTTTTTACAAATTTAATGAAATTTCAATCAAAATATAATGTTAAAGATTTTAGTGATGAAAAAATGGATATTTTAAGTAAATTAAATTTACAAATATCACCATTTATTTTAAGAAGAAAAAAAGTAGATGTTGCTAAAGATCTACCAGAAAAAATTGAAAATAATATATATTTTGATATGTATCCAGAACAGAAAAAAATTTATTTAGCACAACTTAAAAAAACTAAGGAAGAAATGGATGAAATAATTAGTACAGAAGGATTTCTAAAAGCAAGATTTAAAATACTACAATTACTTACTAAATTAAGACAAATTTGTATAGATCCAAGTATCATTTTTAGCGATTATAAAGGTGGCAGTGTAAAAATTGATGAACTTATAAATTTAGTAAAAAAAATAATTTCTAATAATCATAAAATATTATTATTTACAAGTTTTAAAACTGCTTTAAATATAGTAAAAGAAAAATTTGTCGAAAATGGTATAACATCATATACAATTGATGGTAGTATCTCAAGCAAAAAAAGAATGGAATTAGTTGAAAAATTTAACACTGATAATACAAATGTATTTCTAATAATGCTTAAAGCTGGTGGTACAGGACTAAATTTAACAAGTGCTGACGTTGTAATTCACCTAGATTTATGGTGGAACCCACAAGTCGAAAATCAAGCTACTGATAGAGCACATAGAATTGGTCAAACTAAAAATGTTGAAGTTATCAAATTAATATGCAATGGAACTATTGAAGAAAGAATTATTGAATTACAAAACAAAAAGAAATTATTAAGTGATTCATTAATTGAAGGAAATAATAGAGATAAAAACAACATTGAAAAACTATCAGAAAAAGATATTAAAAACTTATTAAATTATGAAGAATAACTATAGATATCTATAGTTATTTTAGTATTGTATTATCTAATACAGGTTTTATCTGATCGAATATTGAACTATATCCAACACTTGAAGGATGTATATCATTTATAACTGGAAGAAAATCTAAATTATTTTCATACAAATTATAAATATCAACATACTTTATATTATATTTATTAGCTAAATAACTAACCTTTGTATTCATATATGAAAAAGCACTTTCATATCTTCTATTTCCATAATATGGATTATAATATCCAATAACAATGATATCTTCTTTGCAATATTGTCTTATAAGACCAAACAATTCATCCATATCAACCAAAATTGAGTCTAAATAATCATAAAAATTATTGTTAATATTTTCACTTGCCATAATACTAATTACATCATTTGTACCAACAGAAACTGTTAATAAATCAGCCTTTATCAAAACATTCTTTAAAGTTCTTTCTTTATTATCAATAGTTATTTTTTTGTTATCTTTAATATCTCTTATTAAATCTGTTGTACGATAAGTATTATCAGAAAAATCCTTTATATATTCATTTACAACATTTTTTTCATTCAAATATTCATATACATAATCAGTAAAACTATGGTTTTCTTCTTCTCCAGCAGTTACACCAACAGTTAGAAAGTCTCCAATCGCAACGTAAGAAATAGATTTATCAATTGTTGATAAGTAAATTAAAAATATAGATAAAATAACAATAGAAAAAAATAAGGCTATTTTTAGTTTCATAAGATTATCACCTAATAAATTATATTTATTTTAATCTTATTTATTCTAAAACCTTATTTTTCCTCTAAATATATACTAGCTCCAACATTTGTTAATTTTTGGATAATATTTTCATAACCTCTTAAAATGTGTTCAACATCATTTATAACAGTTTTACCACTAGCTGATAGTGCAGCAAGAACCATACAAGCACCTGCTCGCAAGTCTGTTGCGATTACCTCAGTTCCTATCAAAGTAGAAGGACCTTTTATTTTTATTTTTTGATTATTAATTATATTTATATCAGCACCCATTTTATTCAAATATTGAACATTTTTAAAACGATTTTCATATATTGTTTCCTCGAGTGTTGATATACCATTACATTTAGTTAAAAGTACTGTTAGTGGTTGTTGTAAATCCGTTGGAAATCCTGGATAACCAAGTGTTTTTACTCTTGTTGGTTTAATATTATCAGTGCGTGATAAAGTGATACTACCCTCACTAAGAGTATATTTAACACCCATTTCTCTTAATTTAAATAATAAAGATTCCATATGTTCTGGTATAATATTATTTATTTTTAAATTATCACCAACTAATGCACCAGCAATTATATAAGTACCTGCTTCTATTCTATCAGGAATTACTTCAGTAAAACCTTTACTTAACTTAGAAACACCTGTTATTTTAATCTCACTAGTACCAGCACCACTTATTTTAGCTCCCATATTATTTAAAAATGTCGCAACATTCACAATTTCAGGTTCACGTGCCGCATTTCTTATAATAGTTACACCTTCTGCCTTACAAGAAGCAAGTATAGTATTAATAGTAGCTCCAACACTTGGCATATCTAAATAAATAGTATTACCCTTTAAATTTTCTGCATCTATTATAAATTTATGCTCATCATTAATAACTTTAGCTCCTAATGCTTCAAATGCTTTAAGAGTTTGATCAATTGGTCTTGCTCCAATAGAGCATCCACCAGGAAAATACATCTCAACATGTTTATATTTACCTAACAATGCAGACATAAAATAATAAGAAGCTCTTAGCTTACTAGATATATCTTCTGGTATTTCTTTATTTACAATAGTTTTAGAATCAATAGTCATAGATCCATTATTTACTGATACACTTGCACCTAAATATTCTAAAATTTCAATTAAAGCATCTATATCTGAAATAGCAGGAACATTTAAAATATTAACTACATCATCCGACAATATTGCAGCAGGTATTAATGCTACCGCACTATTCTTTGCTCCACCTATTTCAATAGTTCCAGATAAAATATGATTTCCTTCAATCACTATCTGTTTCATAAAACCTCCATACTAAACTAACTTAAATTAGTTACTTCTCTATATAAAATGATTATTTTCAAAATCTGTGCTTATATAACATATAAAACAAAAAATTTATAATTATATACCTATATAATTATAAAATAAAGATGTTAAAAAGTAAACTTTTATAACTAATACTTATTAAATATACATTTATTATACTACTTTAAATTTTTTACTTTAGCTTTTTCTTTTTCTATTTCAAAATCCTTATCCGTTATACGATAACCATAAGTATCTACAGAATCAAAATGATGCCATAAATTTTTATGATTTTTATTACAATCAATTGCTGGACCTATGTACAGATTTTTATCAAAATCTTTAAAAATATCTGCTTTTATATCAATATGATTTTTCTTATACATTCTAGTTAAATGAGTTAATACTAAAAAATAATATTGTTCTGGATAATAATTTTCCTTCATAAGATATGTGATTGTATGTATTGGCAATGTTCCAGCTTTTGTTTTCACAATATACTCTCCATTCTTATTAAATATTTCAGGAAAATAACATTGTTCGTTAAATTTAGCCATAGACATTAAAATTTCACCAATATCAGCAATTAAATTATAACCACCGTTTGCATAAGTACATGAATCAATTGAATTATTAAATTTATTCTCAATATTATAACTAGTTATAAATTCACCATAAAATTTTTTATGTTCATCTATATATTTATCAAAATCAGATGCATGAATATTCATTTGGTTAAATTTTTCATAATCAAAATCTTGAATACTATATAAATAGGAACAACCCTTTAACTTATTTTCTTGATATTTATTCAACATAATTAAATCAAATATTGCCTTTAATTCATTATTGCTTAATTCATCTACACTTCTCACTTTAACCAACTGATTTTCTATTAAAAATTTTTTAAAATCTTCTAATTTAAGAGTTGGATAAAATTCAAAATTAAATTCATAATTTTTAAATAAGAATGGATACAAATAATTTACAGAAATAACATTAGATTTATTCCAATAATATAAAGCATCACAATCATATGTTTCTGGAGATGGATAGTAATATTCATCGACATTCATATTGCTACAAATGCATTCATTAACTTGCCTAATTAGCTCTAGTAAAATTTTATTTTCACTACCTGATAATTCTTTAAAGTTACCAAAACGATTTATCTTTAATAAAATTTCAATACTAGATGCTTCTTTAGATTTAGCAAAATTATTTGAATATAAATATCCATCTCTATAATCCATCTTTTTATCAACTAATGACGCTACAAAAATATTAGAAGAAGGTACATTATATTTTTTTTCCAATAATAGAATATCAGATGATAAATTAAAATTGTCAAATACAATATCTTCAACAAATAAAATTTTATCCTTTGTTTGAACATTTAATTGATTTGTAGATAAAATAGTACTATCATAAACATTAGAATAATCTATTGGTTCTGCAATTTCATTTTCAATTATTTTTGAAAAAACATATAATAAAGTTGTTGTAGTGCCAGTTTGAAATATTTTATATTTAAACATTTTACTAACTAAAATTTCTTTATAAAATTTATAAAAATTTTCATAAAAGTTGCGTGAAAAAAATGATCGTTCACATAAACTTTTTAATCTATCTGAATCATCATAATCACCTAATGCATTACTCCTAATATTTCGAAAATCAAAATTTTCATTCATGTACATCGACTCCTTTTTGTACATATTCTAGCATAAAAAAAATTTAATGTAAATCTATATATACATAATACCAATTATAATTAATACAATTCCACCAATTAAAGTAGATGCACGTCCTATTAAACTACTAATTTTTTTACCCAAAATAAGTCCCAAATAAGTAAATAAAAAACTACTTATAGAAAAAATTAAAGAACATAATAGAAAATTGTTACTTATCGCATTTAATCCAATTCCAACACTAAAACTATCAATACTAACAGCTAAACCAAAAATTAATAGTTCAATGTTAGACATCATTTTAATATCATCATCATTTTTAAATGTTTCTATAATCATTTGAATTCCAATAAAACAGAGAACAATTGTTACAATAGTATTAGGACTTATTGGAAAAAATTTTAATATCGCATTACCAATAAACAATCCAATTAAAGGCATAACAAAATGATAAATACCAACAATGATAGATAATTTAATAATATTTTTCTTTGATAAATCTAAAGTTCCATAAGCAAGTGATAAAGAAAAAGCATCCATACTAAGACTTACAGCTATAACAAAAACAATTAAAAATGACATAAAAATTCCTCCTATAAAATTTTATTTAGAAGGAACTTTTATATTACTAATTTTTATATTTTTTTAATATTTCTGAAACAACAGTAGTATATTCTACTTCCGTACTTTCTTCTGCTTCCAATAAACATAATGGAGGAAATAAAACACACCACCAATTATCACCTTTACCGCTTCCTAAAGTTATTAAAAGTGATTCATAATAACCTTCTTTATACTTGATTCCTTTATATTCTTTTTTAGGAAAATAATTAAGTCCAAAATTTATTTTAAATGGTAAATTATAATTTTGACTTTCCAAATTTTTACTTGTTAATAAAGAAATAGAATTCAAATTAGAATTAATAATTTTTCTTGCTTCATTTATATCTTTTGTATCTTTCAATAAATTATAAACATAATCTTGAATTTCTTCCTTAACATTATTTTTAACAGTTTGATCGTAATCAGAATTACTATTAGCTAAAATTCTAATTCTTAAAGCTTCCTCAGGAATTTCTATATCACTAAATTTATATCCAATAAAAATATAAATAGATATAATTGATAAAATTAAAATAATAGTTTTTTTCATATCATCACCTATTTAATATTGAACATATTTCAAATCTTTATACATAGAAATAAATAAAATTTTAAAAATAAATACGTTATATGATATAATTATTACATTAAGGACGTGATAAATTGAAAAAAAATAATTTTTTTGAAGGATCTTTTATAGCAACACTAGGTATTGTAGTATGCAAAATTATAGGACTTTTATACGTCATACCATTCTATGCGATGATTTCATCAAAAGGTGCTACATTATATAGCTTTGCCTATTCAATTTACACAGTATTTTTAAGTCTTTCGACTAGTGGCATTCCAATAGCAATGAGTAAATTAGTGAGTGAATATAATAGTTTAGAATATTATAATACTAAAGAAAAAGTATATAAAATAGGAAAATATATAATTATTGGACTGGGAATATTTTTCTTTATTGTTTTAATGATTACAGCACCAGCTATTGCAAATTTTATTTTAGGTAAAAATTCAAGTGGTGGTAATACTGTAAGCGATGTTGCATTTGTAATAAGATTAATTTCAACAGCTCTTTTAGTAGTACCAATATTAAGTGTTACAAAAGGTTACTTACAAGGACATAAATATATGACACCTTCAAGTATTTCAAATGTAATTGAACAAATTATAAGAGTTGCTGTAATTTTAATAGGATGTTTCGTTAGTCTTAAAATAATGGGACTAGAGGAAAAAATTGCAATTGGGATTTCAGTTTTAGCAGCAACAATTGGAGCTTTTTTTGCTTATATCTACTTATATATAAAACTTAAAAAAAATCACGAAATTAAAAAAATTTCCGATATAGAAAAAAAATCTGATGAGACAAAATATACATCTAAATATTTAATAAAACAAATATTTTTATATGCATTACCATTTATAGTTATTGATCTACTTAAATCATCTTATAATTTAGTAGATACATTCACAATTACAAGAACATTATCAAGTCTTGGTTACTCAAATGAAGTAACAGATTTAACATTTGCTACAATCGCAACCTGGGGAAATAAATTAAGTATGATTATTATTTCTATTTCAATGGGTATTACAGCAAGTTTAATACCATCTCTTGCCAGTGATTATGTTTTAAAAAAACAAAATGAAATAGATAACAAAGTAAATGGTGCCATCAGACTACTTTTATTCATTACAATACCAATGACTATAGGACTTTGTTTTCTAGCACGTCCTATATGGATAGTCTTTTATAGTTATGATGCATTAAGTATTTCAGTATTTAAAGTTTTCATATTCCAAGCTATTACATTCTCACTTTTTTCAGTACTATTAAATATAACCCAAACAACAAATTTTACTAAAGCAACAATTTTAACATTACTTGCAAGCTTTATTGGAAATGCACTCTTAAATATTCCAATGATGAAATTATTCGATATATGGAAAATTGGATATCAAGGAGCAAGTATATCAACATTAATAACACAAATAATTCCTATTATATTCCTAATGATTTTTATTGCTAAAAAATTAAAAGTAAATTATAAAAAAACATTTATAATAATTACTAAAATAACACTATCATCATTAATAATGTTGTTAGTATTATTCCTTTTTACAAAAATATATCCATTAAACACATTAACAAAAGGAAAATCATTAATTCAAACAATAGTATATTCTATAATAGGAATGGTTGTTTATTTAATATGTGTTATTAAAATGGGAGTAATCAAGGAAATATTTAATAATAGCAATATTTTAAATAAATTAAAAAATAAAATTAAAA
>CAKOYE010000022.1 GCA_934130485.1 uncultured Bacilli bacterium | reverse complement strand
AGGAGAAATGAAAATGAAAAAAAATATTATAATTAGTTTAGCGTTAATAACAATATTAGTGAGTGGATGTTCTATTCCATTCTTATCTAAAAAAACAGAAACAGTAAAATGTTCAGGAGAGTTTATAGGAAAATATGAAGTAGAAGGAAATTTTGAAGATGATAAATTAATAAATATGACTTTTACACAAATTTTTGATGTTAGTACAATGACTTCTGAAGAAAAAGAAGAATTAAAAACCCTTTTTAAAATGTCTGATGATACAAAATTTGAAGAAAAGGATGGATCACTTATTGCGACAACAATTGAAGAACCAGAAAATGATGATATAAAAAGTTATACTAAAGAAGAATTTAAAAAAGAAATGATTAATGAAGGATTAAAGTGTGAATAGAGTATGAAAAAAGTACTAATTTGTTTATTAATTTCATTAGTATTTTGTGGTTGTGGCAAAATAATTAAAGAAACTGAATTAAAAGAAGAAAAAACCGATTATAAAAATTTAAAAAGCATAACAATAGATGGAATTAATATTCAAACTATGTTAGATATAACAAATGATAATGATATAACAGAGTATATAGAATCTAAAACTAAAAATACATATAGATTTATCTATAAAGATGGTTCAATTACAGAAGAAGATTATAAAAATTTAATTCAATATTTATATGATGAATGTTATGGATATGATTCATATTTAGGAGTAATTAATATAAATGAAGATATTGGAAATTACGAAATTTTTTATAAGAAATCTAAAACAGATGGAAAAGCAGTAAAGGTAGAAATAAAGGAATCTATCAAGGATTCAAAATCAATTTATGAAATATCATATAGTTTGGTTGATTATGATGGAGATGTTATTTATATGAGATATATTGGTAATAATAATGGTGTTGAACAGTATGATTATGATGAATCTTGTGTGAATAAGTAATTAGGTTAAAAATCTTTATTAATTAGTGTTGGTTATCCAAAAACTAATGATAAATGAAATGTATAATAAAAGTATTAAATAAGAAAAATAGTTTAAGCACAATAGATTTAAATAAATGATTTTTGCAATTTAAAATGAATATTTTGTCAAGAACTTAATAAAAGATACTTCTTGTATTTTTTTGCAGATTACATATCTTAATAATTACCTCTTATAGATATCGATTATGAAATGTTACATTCTTTTAATATGTTATTAAACTTTTAATTAATATAACTTTAAGATTATTTTCTTTAACTATCCCAGACAAGTTATGAGCCCAAATAAATTTTTAAATTATGTTACATAAATGATTGATATTTATTCTTATAGCTTTTGTAAATTTAATTTCGTATGTATATAATGCATATAAAAGAGTCCTCTTTGAAAAGAGATATTGTACTATATTTTATTAATAATACGATGAATTTTTTTAAAGAATTAACAAAAATATTAAAATTGCTTGACAAAGTAATAATTTATTATTATAATGAATAATAGTTTAAAAAAAGGAAAGAAGAAGTATCCACTTCTCACCCGATTATGAATAATTTTGGGTAAAAGAGCTAGAAAAATATTTGTTTATTTTTAATGTGCTTATAGGTGGATGCTTTGCGTATTCACTTTTTTTATGGAGGTGTCAAATATCGCAAATAAAGAAAAAGATTTGTTTATAAATGAACAAATTAGAGCAAAAGAAGTAATGGTTATTGGACCAAATGGTGAAAAATTAGGAATCAAGTCAATAAAGGATGCTTTAACTTTAGCAAGTTACGCAGGATTTGACCTTGTACTTATAAGTCCAACTGCAACACCACAAGTTTGCAAAATAATGGATTATAATAAATTTAAGTATGAAAATAAGAAAAAACAAAAAGAAAATCAAAAACGTCAAAGAGAAACTAATTTAGAAATGAAAGAATATCGTTTGTCAGTTACTATTGATGTTCACGATTTTAATACAAGAATTGTTAATTCAACTAAATACTTGGAAAAAGGTCATAAAATAAAAGTTAGTATTCGTTTTAAAGGACGTGAGATGGCTCACCCTGAACTTGGAAAGAACGTTTTACTTCGTTTTGCGGAAGCTTTAAATAGCGTAGCAAGTGTTGAACAAGCTCCTTCCTTAGAAGGAAGAGTAATGTATATGATACTTGCACCAAAGAAAGAAAAATAGGAGGATTTGTATGGCAAAGGTAACACAAAGGACACATAAAGGTACTGCTAAAGTTTGTAAAGCTAGACCAGGTGGTACTGTTAAAATAGGTCATCCAGGTACAAGACATAACACTGGAAAAAAGAATGCTGCTTCAAATAGAAGTGGTAGATCAGCTTCATTATTAAGTAAGGCTGATTACAATAGATTAAAAGATGTAATTAAGTAAGTTAAGGAGGAATTAAAATGCCAAGAGTTAAAGGTGGAACAATACATCGTGCCCGTCGTAAAAAAGTAATGAAAGAAGCAAAAGGGTACTTTGGAAGTAAACATAGAATTTATAAAACTGCAAAAGAACAAGTAATGCATTCAGGTAAATATGCATATAGAGATAGAAGACAAAAGAAAAGAGATTTCAGAAAATTATGGATTACAAGAATTAACGCTGCATGTCGTGAAAACAACATTAGTTATTCAAAATTCATTAATGGTCTTTCTAAAGCTGGAGTAGTAGTTAATCGTAAAATGTTAAGTGAAATTGCTATTGACAACAAAGCAGCATTTACTAATTTAGTAGAAATTGCTAACAGTGCTTTAAATGGTAAAAGCGTTAAAACTGAAACTAAAAAAGTAGAAAAAACTGAAAATGCCTCTAAAAAAGCAGAAACAACTGATTTATCAAAATTAACTGTTGCTGAATTAAAAGAAATGGCAAAAGAAAAAGGAATTGAAGGTATTTCTACAATGAAAAAAGCAGATTTAATTTCTGCATTAAAATAAGAGTATTTAATACTCTTATTTTATTTTTTCTATAAATTCACTATAAAATATTTCGTCAGGTTTTTTATTAAATATAGAAGCAATTTTTATTGCCATTTCGTAAGATATTCTTCTTTGATTATGCTCTAGTTGCCAATAGTAGGTTTTACTTATACCTAACTGTTTAGCCATATAATTAAAGCTATAATGATTCCCAATTCTGCATTCTTTCAATTTTTCCATAACTCACCATCCATATTTATTATACGTTAACTTAAAATTAATTTCAAGACAAAAATTAACTAGAAATTAATTTTGTTTTCTTTTGACCATTGTATTGATATAATAGTGTTAACAAATGGATAATGGAGGATTTATGATAGACGGTAGTAGAATAAAAAAAGAAAGATTAAAAAGAGGTATGTCACAACAACAACTTGGAGATTTATTAGATGTTACAAAAGTTTCTATATGTGGATATGAAAATGGTACTAGAACACCTACAATGGAAACATTCCTTAAAATGGTTGAAATATTAGAAGTAGAACCAGATTATCTTTTAGGAAGAGATGTAAATATTATTTGTGAAGAAGATGAAACATATGTTAGAAAAATATCTAAAATTGATTTAGATATAATTGAAGAAATAAAGAAGCACCCTAAATTATATGCTAAATTAGCACAAAGCTTAAATAGAACTGTAGATTTTATGGAAAGAAAATTAAGATAAAAAGCATAATTATTATAAATGAAACATATAATTAATTGACTTAAAAAATTTAATATGTTATATTTATATAGGAGTGATTGAGTGTTTATAAAGAGATTTAATTATTATGTTGAACCAATTACTAGAATAGATAATAGTTTTTGTTCAGTAAAAAAAGATAATAATAAAAATTTTTCAAATGAAAAAAAAGATGAAAAGTCTAAAAATAAACAAAGATCGTTTTTGGAAATATATAATGAAAAATTAACTAAGAAAAAATAATCAGTAGATATTTAATAAAATTATAGAGAGTTAATGTGTGGTGGAAATTAATAGATATTAAATATTGAATTACATATTTTAGAGTTAAATCGTTTACTTGCGTTAAAGTTTTAAGAGCATAAATCTTTATGAAATAAGGTGGTACCGCGAATAGTCGTCCTTATGTAGTAGGGGTTTTTTTGCATTCTAGGGAGGATATTATGGAATTAAATAAATATATTGATCATACTAATTTAAAAGCTTATGCTAAAGAAGAAGATATTAAAAAACTATGTGAAGAAGCAGTAGAATATGGATTTGCGTCAGTTTGTGTTAATCCTTATTATGTCAAATATGCATCAGAATTATTAAAAAATACAAATATATCAGTTTGTACTGTAATTGGATTTCCGTTAGGCCAGAATACAATAGATATAAAAGAATATGAAGCAATAAATGCAATTCAAAATGGTGCTGATGAAATTGATATGGTAGTAAATATTGCGGCAATAAAAGACGGAAAGTTTGACTATGTAAAAAAAGAAATAGAGACAGTCCGTGATTCAGCAGAAGGTAAAATATTAAAAGTAATTATCGAAACTTGCTATTTAACTAGTGATGAAATAATAAAAATGACTGAAATCTGTAATGAAACATTTGTAAACTTTATTAAAACATCAACTGGTTTTGGTACATCAGGTGCTAAAGAAGAAGATGTTAAATTAATGAATGAACATAAGATGGATTATTTGGAAATTAAAGCAAGTGGTGGAATAAAAAATTATGATGATGCTACTAAATTTATTGAAGCAGGTGCAACAAGATTAGGAACTAGTAGTGGAGTTGCTATAATGAATGGTTGTACTCATAAAAATTGTGAATGTGAGGAGTAATAAAATGACATTATTTGAAGATTTAAAATGGAGAGGTTTAATTAAGGATATAAGTAGTCCAGAATTAGAAAATAAGCTAAATAATGAAAAATTAACTTTTTATATTGGAACTGATCCAACTGCTGATTCTATGCATATCGGACATTTTTCAAGCTTTTTAATCGCTAATCGTTTAGCGCGTGCAGGACATAAACCAATTCTTTTAATAGGTGGTGCAACAGGACTTATTGGAGATCCTAAACCTTCTAGTGAAAGACAAATGATAACAAAAGAGCAAGTTTTGAAAAATGTAGAATGTTTAACTAAACAAGCTAAAGAAATTTTTGGCTTTGAGGTTGTAAATAATTATGACTGGATCAAGGATATAAATACAATTGATTTTTTAAGAGATTATGGAAAATATATAAATGTAAATTATATGCTTGATAAAGATATCATTAGTAGAAGACTTGAAAGTGGAATAACATTTTGTGAATTTGCTTATACAATTTTACAAGGTTTAGATTTTGTACATTTAAACCAAAAATATGGTGTTACTTTAGAGGTTGCTGGATCTGATCAATGGGGAAATATCACAACAGGTATTGAATTGGCAAGAAAAAAAATAGATACTGAATTATATGGTATGACTATGCCTTTGGTATTAGACGCAAATGGATTAAAATTTGGTAAAACTGAAGGTAATGCGTTATGGCTTGATAAAACAAAAACATCTTCTTATGAGTTATATCAATACTTGATTAATTCAAGTGATTTATGCGTTATTGATTACTTGAAAAAATTGACATTTTTATCAAAAGAAGAAATAGAAAGCATTGAAGAGGAACAAAATAAACAACCAGAGGTTAGAATTGCTCAAAAAATATTAGCACGTGAAGTTATAACTTTTTTGCACGGTGAAGATGAATTCAATAAAGCAGTCAAAATAAGTGAAGCGTTATTTAGTGGTGATATTAAGAAATTAAGTTTAGATGAAATCAAAGATGGTTTTAAGGATGTTCCAAATTTTGATATTAATGAGGACCTAACTTTAATAGATTTGTTAGTTAATAATAAAATAGCAACAAGTAAAAGAGAAGCAAGAGAATTTATTAACGCAGGTTCGATTACCATAAATGGTGATAAATGTTTAGATGAATTTGAAATAATTACTAGAGAAAAAGCAATTGAGGAAAGTGTTTTAATTATAAGACGTGGAAAGAAAAAATATTATATTGGTAAATTTATATAAAAAAATATATTTGATTTTTCAAATATATTTTTTTTGTTTATTAATATCTAGATAATCTATCAGAAAAACTACTACCATAAGTTGGGAAATTAACTAATACTCTAGGATCAACCCTATTAGCATAATAACTGCTTCCCCAAGCATAATAATCGACACCGACTCTTCCGTAGAACATTGTAAAATGTAAGTGTGATCCAGTAGAACATGAGTCCCAATATTCGATATAAGGGTTTCCACCAACTGTACCGATAACGGTATTTTTTGTGACTGTATCACCGACATTAACATATATATCCCTCATATGCATATAAAGACTTGTATAATATTTTCCATTAACCAAATGATGTATATAAACGTAGTTTCCACCACAAGAAGCATACCTTGTAATTGAAGCAACAGTACCATTTGCGGTTGCGTATATTGGTGTACCGCCTTCAATTCCCATATCAACTCCAGAATGGAAATCACTTTTCCATCCACCATTAATCCAGTATGTTCTATATCCGTAGTTACTACTTATATATCCATTTGTTAAAGGCCTCCAGAAAGCTGTATCAGGAGGAAGTGCATCACGCCCACATGATTTTATATCCTCATCATCTTTACAATCTTTCTCTTCATACATTTTTATAATTTCTTTTTGTGTTGCGATCGAATCCTCTAAATCTAATGATTCAGATTCTAATTCTGTAATTTTGTTTCCTAATTTAGCTATTTCAACTTCTAATTCTTTTTGTTTATTAGATAGATTTACTTTTTCTGTATTTAATTGATTTTGAGTCTCTTCTTTACTTGAAATTAAACTATTATATTCATCAATAAGTTTATCGTTATAACTTGCTAATTGTTCTGAAACAGCAGCTCTATAAATGAAATCTGTAAAATCTTTAGCACCAAAAGTATATTCTAAGTAAGCAGCTTCACCATTAGATATTTGTAAAAAACTGACAATCTTTTTAATTTCATCATCTTTTTCTGAGATTTGAACATTCAATTCTTCAATTTCATTTGTTAATTCAATAATTTGATTATTAATATCCGCAATTGAATTATTAATATCAATAATATTTTGTTTATAAGTGTTGATTTGTTCTTGTGTTAGATTTTTTTCGTTTTTATTATTTTCTAAATCTTGAATTGATTTATTAAGCTCAGCCTTTAAATCACCCAGTGTCTTACTTGAAACTTCAAAACTTGGTATGAAAAAGTAGGGCATTAGTATAACAATAATGCACATTATACCAAAAAATTTTCTCAATTTATCCCTCCTTAGTATAAATACATTTTAACACAAATTACTTAAATTTTAAAGAGAAAATTAAATAAAGAAAAAAATCAGATTTTCTCTGATTTTATCTATTGTAGAATTCAACGATTAATGATTCATTGATATCTGCATTTAATTCGCTACGTTCTGGATATCTAACATAAGTACCAGCCATTTTATTTTCATCATAAGTGATAAATTCTACACGGTTATTAATACTTTCAAGTGATGATTTAATAATAGTCATATCTTTAGCGTTATCTTTAACTGCTATAACATCACTTGGTTTACATCTATAAGATGGAATATTAACTTTTTTACCATTTACAGTAATATGTCCGTGATTAACTAATTGTCTAGCACCTCTTCTTGTTGTAGAAAACCCAATTCTATATACTAAATTGTCTAAACGACTTTCTAGTAATTTTAAGAAATCCTCACCATGAACACCTTTAAGTTTTCCAGCTTCATTAAAAGTTTTTCTAAATTGTTTTTCAGTTAAACCATACATAAATTTAACTTTTTGTTTTTCTTGTAATTGAGTACCATAGTTAGATAATTTTTTACCTCTACTAGCTCCGTGTTGTCCAGGAATAGTAGATTTTTTAGCTAATTCTTTACCAGTTTCTAAAACAGAAAAACCAAATCTTCTTGATTTTCTATACATAGGTCCAGTATATCTTGCCATTTTTTTCTCTCCTTTCAAATAATGCTTAGACATCAAACTTTATATTTTGCCAAGTTATGGGGTGTTTATTTTAATATTTTCGCTTTGCAGCAAAAGGTACACAATAACCCATCAAGGTAATAAACACATCACAGCTTTCAAAATAGTGCTGCTAGATGAATATGCAATCAATATTATATTATGTTTTCTCTTGTTAGTCAAGCACAAAAGACAAATACTATAGATAGAAAGTTGCAAAAATCGTCAAAAAATGTAAAAAAAATGAAAAAAAATGAAAAAAGTATGATATCATATATAATAGAGGTGGTAGTATGGATGGAATAGCATTGTTACTTGTAACTTTAATTATAATAGCTATAGTCCTTATTGTCGTTGTTCTAAACTTATTACAAAGTTCAAAAAATAAACAAATGAAAAGGCTTATTAATAATTTGGAAATTCAAAAAAATGTTTTAGATAGTACACCAATTATTCCTGAATTATCTAAAGTTGAATCATATTTAAAAAGTGAAAAAATGGAGGTTATGTATAATAACTGGAAGGAACGATTGGAAGATATTAAAAATATTCAGATTCCTAAAATCACTGATATGATAATTGAAGCTGAGTATTCTTTATCACAAATGAATTATAAAGCAACTTTGTATAAAATTGCTAAATTAGAGATGGAAATATATAAGGTTCGTACTAATTCAGAATTTCTTCTTAAAGAAATAAAAGATATAACAAATAGTGAAGAAAAAAATAGGGCAATAATTACTAAATTGAAAGCAAAGTACCGTGAGTTATATCAAAAGTTTAATAATGAAAAAGAAAGTTACGGTGATTATGAAAAAACTGTTTTCAAGCAATTTGAAATAATTGCTAAAAGTTTTGAAAAATTCGAACTTATTATGGAAAATAATGACTACACTGAGGTAAGTGAACTAGTTGGCACTATAAGTGATATGCTAAAACATATGGAGGTAGTTGTTAATGAAATGCCTTCAATTATTTTACTTGCTACTAGTATTTTGCCTAAAAAAATTGTCGAAATTGGAGAAACATATAAACAATTATCTAACAAAGGATATCCACTTGATTATTTGAATGTTGAATATAATGTAGAAGAGGCTTACAAAAAAATCGATGATATATTAAGTCGTGCCGAAAAGCTTGATTTAGAAGATAGTTTATTAGAGTTGAAAGTTTTACATGAATATTTTGACACTTTATTTGCTGACTTTGAAAAAGAAAAAGTTACAAAAAATGTTTATGATGAAGCAAACAATAAATTACAAAGTAAAATAACTAAAATAAGCGATTTATTGAATGAAATTTTTTCTTCAATAGATGACGTTAAAAATTTATATGATTTATCTGATGAAAATATTGAAGAATTAAATAAAATAAAATTAGATTTTGATGCTTTAAATGAAGATTATAATGTTCTAATATCTCATACCAATAATAATGCTTTTGCATATTCAAAACTAACAAAAGAAATTGAAAATTTAATTGTAAGACTAGCGGATTTGGAAACCAGACTTGATTCTGTTTTAGACAAAATAGGAAGTATGAGAGAAGATGAAGTTAGAGCACGTCAACAATTAGAAGAAATTCGTTTAATTTTGAAAGATTCTAAAAATCAACTTAGAAGATATAATTTACCAATAATACCTAAATCATACTTTGTTGAGTTAAGTGAGGCACAAGCTGCAATTAAAGAAATTGTTAAAGAACTTTCAAAAAAACCAATTACAATTGACGTTTTAAATACACGCGTTGATACGGCTAGGGATTTAGTATTAAAAATTTATGGCCGTACTAAAGAAATGATTAAAACTGCAAAATTTGCGGAAATGGCAATAGTGTATGGTAACAGATTTCGTAGCAATACTGAGGATTTAAATAAAAGATTAACTTATTCTGAAATCTTATTTAATAAAGGTGATTATAAAAAATCACTAGAACTTACAATTAATACATTAAATAAAGTTGAACCAGATATATATAATAAGTTATCTAGTTTATATGAAATAGAAAAATAAAGTAATTATATATTACTTTTTTACTTGAGGTGAAAAATGGAAAATATAGATGTATTAGATAAATATGGTAATAAAACAGGAATTATTAAAACAAAAAAAGAAGTATATGAAAATGGTGACTATCATAGAACTGTTCATATATGGATAATAAATAATGATAAAGAATTATTAGTCCAAAAAAGACATCCTAAAAAAGAAACATTTCCTAATTTGTGGGCAATATCTGTAGCAGGACATGTTAAAAGTGGAGAAAGTAGTATAGATGCAGTAAAGAGAGAATTAAAAGAAGAAATAGGACAAAAAACAGACGAAGAAAATATTGAATTTTTATTTACTTTAAGAAGAGAACAGCCATATAAAAATCACTTATTGCACGTTATTGATGATGTTTATTTAGTTAATCTTAATATTGATGTTGAAAAAACTAAGTTACAGTTTTCTGAACTGACTGATATTAAATATGTATATTATGAATACTTGGAACAAATATTTAAAAATTCAGATTCTGAATATGTTCCATATACTTTAGAACATCAAAAATTATTTGAATTCCTACATAAAAAATTTGCCGCAAAAAAGTAGATCCTAAACAATTGACAGATAACGAAAAAAAATATATACTTTCATTAGATAGAATAGGGGATTATATGAAAAAGAAATTGTATTTTAGTTTAGCTATGTTAATTATGATTATGCCAGGTTGTGGAAAAAAGGAAGAAGTAGAAGAAATACCTAATGATATACCACAAACAGAACAAAAAAGTAACACTAATGATGGTGTAATTTCTGATAAAACAATGGGTGGATTAGTATTCACCAATTCATCATTAGTTTATGACGAAAATAATTCGATTTTGAAAACAGTTGTAACAAATACAACCAATGAAAATATAGTAGTTAGAATTTTCAATATATATGTGAAAGATGAAAATGGAAATCTTATTACTACATTGTTAGGATATGTTGGCGGTGAAATTCCAGCTGGTCAAAGTAGAGAAATTGAAACCAAGATCGACAGTAATTTGGAAAAAGCTTATACAATTGAATATGAGATTGTTAATGATTAATTTTGTTAATAATTAAAGCCATATATTTTATTGTATGGTTTTTTATGATAGTAATTATCTTTAATATAAGAAAGGTGATAATATGTTGAAAAGGAAATATGGTTTTACATTAATTGAATTACTCGCTGTAATAGTAATACTAGCGGTAATTGCACTTATAGCAATACCACAAACACTAAAAATTTTGGATCACGCTAAAAGAAATGCATTTAAAGATAGTGTAATATCTGCGTCAACACAGTTGGAAGGTTATATGATAAAGAATGATATTACAGATTTCAAACAAATTGAGGGTGCAGCAATTGATATAACTGCGTTAAATTTAAAAAATATTTCAGAAAAATGGAATGGATCATTTTCTCAAAATGAAAATAAAGATTATATTGCAAATTATATAACAAATGGTGAATATTGTGCTATTGGTATAGTCGAAAACTTATTGATTGAAAAAGGTTGCGAAAAATTTGATTATTCAAAACCAATTATAAATACTAGTAAAATTATTATTACTACAACAAGTAAAAGTATAAATGTTGTAATGAAACCAGATGCTGTTGAGGACATTGATTCTGGTATAAAAAGTTTTAAAATTAAGTTATTAGTAGAAAATAAAGTGAAAGAAGTATCAAAAACTTATAATAATTCAAAAGAACAAGTTGAATATGAGTTTAATAACTTATCATCAGGTGATTATGTAATTTTAATTGAAGCAACAAATAACAATAATATAAGTTCAAATTATAAGGAAAATGTTTCAACAAAAGAAATTTCTAAACCAAGTTGTACCTATTTGCCAGAAAATGGTTGGGCAATTGAAAAAGTTGTAACCGCAATATATCCAAAAGATTATACAAATCAATACAGTATAGATGGAGGACTTACTTGGCAACTCTATGAGGGTAGTATTACATTTTCCAAACCTGGTAGTTTTATAGCAAGAGCAACTGATGGAAAAAATTATGTTGATTCATCTATATGTATGATTACAAAAATCGATACGACTGCCCCTATACAATCAACATTTACAACAAGTTCAAAAGTTAGTAGTATAACAGTTTCAGCATATGGGGTAGATAACGAATCTGGAATTTCAAGATATCAATTTAGTAGTGATAATGGAGTAACTTGGTTTCCAAGTGAACCACAAGAGGCAAACGTATACTCATTTACTGGTTTAATATCGGGTTCATATGATATTAAGGTAAGGGTATATAATGGAACATACGAAAATGGTGGTAGATTATATAAGGATAGTGAAACTAAAACAGTAAAAACAGCTGAAATAGAAAAACCTACTTGTAATGTTGAACAAAATGGTTGGGCTACATCTAAAACTGTGGTAGCAACATATCCAGATGGTTATAAACAAGTATATAGCGTAGATGGAGGAACTACTTGGCAAACTTATACAAGTAAAGTTACCTTTAATGAGATAGGAAGCTTTATAGCAAGAGCAGTTGACGATGATGACTATGTTGATTCATCAGTATGTATGGTAACTAAAATTGATACTACTGCTCCATCAACTTCAACATTTACATCTTCAACTATAACAAGTAATAGTATAACAATTGTAGCAAATGGTGTAGATAACGAATCTGGAATTTCAAGGTATCAATTTAGTAATGATAATGGAGTAACTTGGCTTCCAAGTGAACCGCAAAAAGAAAATGTATATTCATTTACTGGATTAAAATCAGGTACTTATAATATTAAGGTAAGAGTATATAATGGTACATATGAAAACGGTGGTAGACTATATAAAGATAGTGATTCTAAAGCAATTTCAACAATCGAGATAGAAAAACCTACTTGTAATGTTGAACAAAATGGTTGGTCTACATTTAAAACTGTAGTAGCAACATACCCAGATGGTTATAAAAAGGAATATAGCATAGATGGAGGAAAAACTTGGCAAACTTATACAAATAAAGTTACTTTTAATGCGATAGGAAGCTTTATAGCAAGAGCAACCGATAATGAAAATTATGCTGATTCAACTGTATGTATGGTTACAGAAATAGATTTAACGCCACCAACGAAACCGGAAATATCTTTATCATATACATCAGGTAAAATAGCAGTAAATGTAGTAACTAAATCAGTTGATAGCGAATCAGGTATAACAGGATATCAATTTAGTATAGATAATGGAGTTACTTGGAATCCAACAGTTCCACAATCATCAACTTTATTTGAACTGGGAAATGTAACAACAAAAACTTATACAATTATATCAAGAGCAGTAAATGGAACTTATGTAAATTTAAAAAATGTCAACGAAATTAATTCAATATTAAGTGATTCTAAATCATTATCAATATATAAGGTTTCATTTGATGCAAATGGAGGAAGTGTAAGTACAACGGATAAATTAGTTGCATATAATTCGCAATATGGAACACTTCCAACACCAACAAAAATGGGAACTGATTATAATTATACATTTGCAGGTTGGTATACATCGGCAAGTGGTGGAACAAGAGTAACAGAGTCTAGCACATTTACATCTACTTCAAATCAAACGTTATACGCACACTGGACCGCAACAGAAAAAACTTATACAGTATATTTTAATGCAAATGGGGGAACAGTAAGCACAACAAGTAAAACGGTTACATATAATTCGGCTTATGGAACACTTCCAACACCAACAAAAGCATCTGATAATTATTATAATTACACATTTGCAGGTTGGTATACATCGTCAAGTGGTGGAACTAGAGTAACAGCAACAAGCACATTTACATCTACTTCAAATCAAACATTATATGCACACTGGACTTATACATCAAAAACTTATACAGTATATTTTAATGCAAATGGAGGAAGTGTAAGTACATCAAGTAAATCTGTATCATATAATTCAACATATGGATCACTTCCAACACCAACAAAAGCGTCTGATAATTATTATAATTATACATTTGATGGATGGTATACATCGTCAAGTGGTGGAACTAGAGTGACAGCGTCAAGCATATTTACATCTACTTCAAATCAAACTTTGTACGCACATTGGACTTCTTCACCTAAATCATATACAGTATATTTTGATGCAAATGGAGGAACAGTAAGCCCAACAAGTAAAACAGTTACATATAATTCAACATATGGATCACTTCCAACACCAACTAGAAGTTCAACAGTTGTTGGTTACAATACAACAAGTTATACATTTGATGGATGGTATACATCGTCAAGTGGTGGAACAAAAGTGACAGCGTCAAGCAAATTCACATCTTCTTCAAATCAAACACTATACGCACACTGGACAAGTAGTACTACGAATTCATGTGCCGAGGCATGTAGGAGTAAATGTAATGGATGTGGTAATCAAGCTGATTGTGAAAGATGTGCTAGTGGTATATCAAGCTGCATAGCAAGTTGTGGTTAAAAAGATTTTAAAATTTTAAAATCTTTTTTTAACTTTCATTTGTAACTAATAGATATTATTGATATAATACTTTAAGGGAAGTGAGTTATGGAAAAATTAATATTAATAAAATATGGAGAATTAACAACAAAAAAAGCAAATCGTAAATTTTTTATAAATACATTAGATAGAAATATTAAAACTATTTTAAAAGATGATAATGTTGTGATAACCAAAGATAGAGTAAGAATGTATATAAAAACAAATAATAATTTGGATGATATAGTTTTAAAATTAAAGAAAGTTTTTGGGATTCATGGTATAGTAGTTTGTTATAAGGTTGATAATAATATAGAAAATATAAAAAATGCAATTTTGAGTATTCTATCAAATATGAATTTTAAAACTTTTAAAATAAACACTAAAAGAGCTGATAAAAGTTTTCCGATTCACACAATGGAATTAAATGACTTATTTGGCAGTTTTGTTTTAAAAAATATTATATGTAGTGTCAATGTCCATAATCCAGATGTTATAGTAAGTATTGAAATCCGACCTGAAGGAACTTTTATATATACTGATGAATTAATGGGAGCAGGTGGATATCCAGTTGGAATACAGGGCAAAGGACTTTTAATGCTAAGTGGTGGAATAGATTCTCCAGTCGCAGGATATTTAGCTTTAAAGCGTGGTGTAGATATTGAATGTTTATATTTTGAATCTCCTCCTCATACAAGTATAGAAGCAAAAAATAAAGTTTTTAAATTAGCGTCTATTTTGAATGAATATTCTGGAAATGTTAAAGTACACGTCGTTCCTTTTACAAAAATTCAAGAGGAAATTTATAAAAATGTTAAAGATAGTTATATTATAACCATAATGAGAAGAATGATGTATCGTATTGCTAGTGAATATTGTAAAAGAAACAATTTTAAAATAATTGTAAATGGAGAAAGTATAGGTCAAGTTGCTAGTCAAACATTAGATAGTATGATAGTTATAAACAATGTTACTTGTCTACCAGTAATTAGACCTGTAGCTTGTTTGGATAAGTTAGAAATAATAGAAATTGCAAAAAAAATTAATACTTATGAAACAAGTATTTTACCTTATGAAGATTGTTGTACAATTTTTTTACCAAAACATCCAGTAATAAATCCATCTTTAGAAAAATGTTTAATTTATGAAAATAATTTTGACTATGAAAAATTAATAGAAGAAACAATTAATAATATAGAAATTGTAACAAAATTTGAGAATGATTATAAAGAATTTTTATAAACCAAAAATTTCCAATAAAAAAAATGTATGAAAAAACCAAATGTACACATTCTATTAGTGTACAGGAGGTGAACAAAATGAATAATAAAAATATGAGTAATTTAGTTGTACCTGGAGCTAAACAAGCTATCGAAAAAATGAAATATGAAATAGCTAATGAATTAGGTGTAACTATGGGACCAAATGCTACTTCTAGAGCTAATGGATCAGTAGGTGGAGAAATCACTAAAAGATTAGTTCAAATGGGAGAACAACAAATGGGTGGAAATAGTTTCCAATCAAAATAATTATGCTATTAGAAATGGACAGAACTTTACTGTCTTTTTTTAATTTCTATGTAAAATTTTCTAAAATATGGAAATAATATAATTGGAATACTTGAAATAATAAAAAAAATATTATAAAATTAAACTAGAATAGGGTGATGTAAATGGAGTTTTATTTGCA
>CAKOYE010000021.1 GCA_934130485.1 uncultured Bacilli bacterium | reverse complement strand
ATAGTGATTACCTAGCAGTCGAAGTTGATACGTTATCTTTACAAAACAATTTTGATTTATCTTTGAAATTAGCAGAAAAGATGATGTACAATGATTCTACAACTATAAAAAATCATATTGGTGATGAATTATATAATAAAATGGTTAATTTTTTAAAGGAAAAGAAATCTTATAGTTCTTTATATGATAATTATAAACCTGTCTTTTTTGAATCATTATTTGAAAATTTAATAATTAATGATGCAATGTTAAAATCAGAATCAGGAATAGATACATATTTTTTATCTTTAGCTAAAGAAAATAATAAAAAAGTATTAGAGGTAGAAAGTGCTGAATTTCAATATAATTTACTTTTAAACACACCATTAGAATTAGATAAAATAATGATTGAAGATTATATTGATAACTATGATTTGAATGTATCACAAATGAAGGATTTATATGAATTGTGGAAAAAAGGAGACAAAGAACAATTAGAAAATATCTTAATAAATTCTGAAAATCAAAATGCAACTGAAGAGGAAAAAGAATTAATGGAAAATTATAATCAATCTTTAATAATTGATCGTAATTATGGAATGGCAAAAGTTATAGAGAATTATTTTGAAAAAAAACAAAATGTATTTTGTGTTGTTGGGCTAGGACACGTCATAGGTGATGAAGGAATTATTAATTTATTACAAAAAAAAGGATATATAATTGAAACTATGAATTAAAAAAATAAAAGAAAGGGAATATAAGGTGGATAAAAATAGATATATAATGTTAAAAAATAATATGATTGACGGTTGTACGGAATTTATATTTAATAAAAAATATATAACTGATTTTTTTAGTATTACAGGTATAAATAATATTGATGAAGATACAGTTAAATATTTTAGATATAAAAATTATTCTAATAGTAAAATTTTTAGGATATTATTTACTAAAAGTCTTAATATTAAATATAGTGATATAGATAGAAATTTATTAAATAGTATAACAAATATCGCTATTTCAAATAATAAATTAGATGTTTCAACACTAATGGCTTATGTTTGCTTTGAACAAATAAATAATAGAACTGGTAAAAAAGAATTTGAAAATAAGTTTAATACAATTAAATTATTTGTTGAAAATGAATTAATTAATGAACCAAAGAACAAGAAAAACATCAATATAGATGATTATTTATTATTAAAAAAATATCCAGATATTTTCTGTGATAAAATAAATGAAAAATTATATTTTAAACCAGAAAGTAAAATAAAAAATATAATTAATGAAATAAATGATTTTATGAATGAAAATAATACCACATTTTCAGAAGCTTGTGAATTCTATAATAGCAAAAATTATAATAAAGTATACAAAAAAATGTAGTTAACCTACATTTTTTAATTTATTTTCCATAATAGAATATAAATAAATATTTACATCCTTTTTAGTTTTTTTCATAATAAATTCTTTATAACCTAATAATTGATTTATATAATTATCATCATCAATATTTCTGAACTTGTAATCAATAATATCAATATAATCATGGTATTCAATCATTAAGTCAATAATACCATGTTTTTTTATATTATCAGAACAACTAATAAATTCATATTCTTTATAAATTATAGCGTCATTTATATTATTAAAAATATCAAGATTTAAAAATTTAATAATTTTGTCCTTATAAAAATTATCAATATTGTATTTATCTAAATCATTATTTTTAAAATCAATCATTTCTAATAAATAATGAAAATATGTACCAATTTTTAATTTTTTTTCTTCTTCTTTAGAAATATAATTATTATTAATTTTTGAATATTTACTCGTTTCAATTTGCTTATTATCAAATTCTAATTCGTGAGTAATTATCTTATTAGAATTTTTTGCAAATTTACTTAAATCAGATATTTTTTTATTAAGATTATAATTATGTGATAGATTAATTTGTTCTAAATCTACATTATTTTTATAAATATCTAAATTATTACCTAAATATTTAACCATATCTAAAAATGAACGAAAACTTAATTTATCAGTTGAAGATTCATAATCATTTATATCTGCAATCATAATTATTTTTTCTTTAGATCTCGTTAATGCTACATAAAAAAGTCTTATTTTTTCGGATATTTCTTCCTCAACATATTTGTTTTTAAGCAAATACTTAAAAATTGTTTTACCTATTCCTTCTTTAAAGTAAGGTGTTATAATACCATATTTATTATCAAATAAAAATTTCTCATTCAAATCTCTTAAATTAAATTCTTTATAAAGTAAAGGAAAATAGCAAACACTAAATTCTAGACCTTTTGATGTGTGAATAGTCATCAATTGAACACTATTAGGACTTTCCTTAGATAATGAAAATTTAATATCATATTGATTTTTAGAAAGTTGGGACAAGTAGTCAATAAAATCTTCTATTGTATATCCCATATTATCTAGATTGCTTGCAATATCACTTAAATAATCTAGTCTAATTAATCTATTTTGAACCTCACCTAAATTTATTAATTTTTCCATTATAGAAAACTCTTTCAAAATTTTATCAATTAACATTGAACTAGTGTATGTATTTATGTATTTAGATAATAAATAACACTTTTCATATATCTGATTATCTTTAAAATTATCATCAGTAAACATTTTAAAAATATCATTATCATTAAGTTTAAAGACAAAACTTCTTGCAACACTTACAAATAAATATTTGAATTCCTTATCAAAAGTATTATTATATATTTTTAAAATAAGTTTAATTAAATTTTTAATAACAATAATTTCATCACCGTTATTAAGTTTTTCATCTTTATATATAGTAAGTGGTATTTTTTTGTATTCAAAAATTTTTCTAAATAAATCAAAATTAGTAGATCTATCAATTAAAATAGCAAAGTCATTAAATGTGCAGTCTCTTAACATAAATGTCTTTTTATCTACAACTTGGTATTTATTTTTAACTTTATTTAAAATATCATGAGCGATAATAAATATTTCTACCTCTTCTTTAGTAAATCCTATATTTTTATCGAAACAATAATTTAAAATATCCATATCATAATTAACTACATTCATATCATCATATGATTTATTACCATATATCATCTCGTGACCATCTGTGTAACTAGCGCCACCAATTTTTAAGTCCATAAGATGTGAAAAAATTAAATTAATGTTACCAAGAACCTCTTTTCTTGAACGGAAATTTCTATTTAAGTCAATTTTATAGCCATTATTACCCTCAGAATATTTTCGATATTTTTCTTTAAATATATCCGGATTAGCATTTCTAAATCTATAAATAGATTGCTTAATATCACCAACCATATAGACATTATTATTTTCTATTAAAGAGATAAGAGCCTCTTGAATGTCACTTGTATCTTGATACTCATCAACCATAATTTCTTTATAACTATTTTTAATTTCTAAACGTATATCGTTATTATTTTTTAAAATATCAATTAACATCATAGATATATCATTAAATTCAAAAATATTATTTTTAAACTTATAATCTGTTATTTTTAGATCTAAAACTTTAATAATTTCAATAATTATTTTGGCGTAATCAACTGTTGAAATAATTGTATTATAAATTTCTTCTCTACTATCATAGAAAGTTAATTCTTGTATTTCTTTAATTGTATTACTAATATTTTCCTTTATATTTTTTAATTCCTCATCAGATTCTTTTTTTAGGTTAGGTAATCTAAAATCTAAATTATTTTTTACCTCATCATAATTATTAGATTCGATTAATTTAATAATCACATTATATATTTTTTCATAATATTCATTATCTATATTAGATACTTCTTCTAAATAAATATTTAATTTTTCTTGTTTTGAATAAATTAAATCTTCATATTCTTTTATATATTTATTAATACTTTCATCGCTATAAAAATTTCCAATATAGTTATTTAAGAAATTTTTCTTATCAATCATAATACTTAGTGAATTATAAATATCTAAAATACTGTTTCTAATTTCTTTATCATCTTTAATACAAAAATCATCTATAAGTTTTAAAAATAAATCATTTTTACACTCATACATATTTTCAAAAATATCATTAATATATTCTTGTTTTTTTAAATAAATTAAACTTGAATCAGCTATTTTAATATTTTTAGATAATGACAAAATATAGTGGTATTTCTTTAAAATTGAAAGTGCGAAACTATCAAACGTTGTAATATATGCTTCATTTATTAAATCAAGTTGACTTTTAAATTCCGGGTATTTTTTTAATGATTTTCTAATTCTTTCTTTCATTTCTAATGCAGCTTTATTAGTAAATGTTAAAATTAATAGTTCATTAATATTGACACCATCTTTTATTTTTCTGATTACTCTTTCAGTTAAAACAGCAGTTTTACCACTACCTGCACCGGCACTAACAATAATAGATGTATTATCTTTATCAATTGCTTCTAATTGTTCACTAGTCCATTTCATTTACATCATCCTTTAAAAATTCTAAATTTTTATATTCTTTTAAATTTATAATATTATCTTCTGTCATAAAACATAATTCTTTATATGTACAATTTTCACATCCTATTAAATTTTTAACACCAATTTTTTTAGGATTAATATAAAATTCTCTATTTAATATTTTATCCCTGGCTTCATCAATATTATTTTCTACAATATTTAATATAGAATTTAGCATAGCTTGGTCAAAGACTTTACTATATGCATAAAATCCTTTACTGCTAACTTTCATACCTTTTATTAATTTACTATCAGTGTAAGTATTGTCAAAAATTTTTAAAATACTTTCATTAGAATTACTATATCCTTGTAATTTTAAATTTTCTTGCTTCATAGTTATGTACTGTTTATTTTTATTAATATTTATCTCATTATTCAATATTTTTTGTAAGTATATACCTACTAATAAAGGGTTTGCGAACAACTTTAACTTTGAACTTAAATAAGCATAAATACATAACTGCATATCAATACCATATATAATATTATTAAGATTCAAATTAGGATTTCCTGTTTTATAATCAATTATAGAGATTAAAGTATTACCAGCTTCTTTTTTATAACTTATTTTATCAATAATACCTTTAAATGTTATATCATAATTATCTTTTGATAAATCAATTTTAATTAATTGTTCAAATTTATGTGAATTAAAACTTGTAAATTTATCTTGTTCTTTAATATTATCAATAATAAATTCAAGTTCTTTTTTTAATTTGTTTATAAAAAATCTTTCTCTATAAGTATTAAATTCATAATTTTCATTAACATAGGTTTCAAAACTATCTGAAAAATTAAAATCCCCATTATACATTATTGATAAAATATAGTGAAATAAATTCCCAATAAAAAGTGAAAATTCGTTAGATGATATTTGTAAATTAAGAATATTTTCCATATAGTATCTAAATGAACACTTATAAAAATTGTTAATACTAGAATATGAAAGTGATAATTTGTTATTTAGATATTTTCTAAATAAATTTTCATCAATTTTTGTATATTGATTATTATAAGTTTTGTAATTAATACCTGGATAATTACTATATAAAAGTTCTAAATCTTGAGATTCTTCACCATATTTTAAATAATTATCAAGGGTAATTGCTAGATTCAATTTATCATTTAGTATAGAATAATGTATATTACAATTATAATTTTTAACTACATTAAGATTTAAATCATCAATTATTTGTGAACAATAAAAAGAGTTGAAAGGACTTTTTAATTTATAAGAAATAAACAAATTTTTAATAGAATACAATTTATTTACTAATATATTATAATTTATTTTATTAATTTCTGTAGTTGTTTCTAAGTTTAAAAATTTTTTAACCTCATCATTTAAAAAATCATCATCTTTAACAGTTTTAGGATATGTATTTTGATTGAATCCAATTAAAAATACATATTCATCATCATAAAAAAAATTATTTTCTAAAGATACAAACTCAATATAATTTGCTTCTTTTTTTATATCAATTTTAGTATTACTAAACTCATATATAAGATTATTTTTAATGTCTAGAAAATTAGAGCACCAATTATATTTATTACATATTTTAACTATTTGATTATATTCAGTTTGTTCTAATTCATCATTTAAACTAATTGTTTCTTTTAATTTTTCTAAAGTTTCTACTATATCATTACTTAAAATTTCAAAAAAATTGTTAGATATTTTTGTCGATATTAAATAATTGTTGTTAAAATAAAATGGTAAATTAAACAAGTTAAAAATACGTTTAATAGTTGCATTATAATTACTACTAGGATTAATAATTTTTATTTTATTTAAATCTATTTTATTTTCTATTAATTCACATATTTTGTTAGCAACGAAGATAACTTCATCTTGAATGGTATCAAATTCCATAATATCGTGGTTAAATTTGGAGATATTTTGATCTATATAATTTACATTTAAAGTACTAAACATTTTTTTATAAAAATTATTTATATAGTCGTATCCATAAACATATATTTTTTTGGTTTCTAGTGAGATTTTAAAAACATTATCAAAAATAAGTAAGTTATTATTAATTAATTCATTTTTTATATTTAATAAAAACTTGAGTTTTTCGTGATTATAATTTTCGGAAGATAAAAAATATAAGTTGTTTATTATATCAAGAGAAAATTCATAGTCATAATTGTAATGTTTCATAACATAAAAAATTGTCTCAGTAGTATAATCAAAAAAATACTCTTTTTTAAATTCATTTATTTCCATTAACTTTACATTAAAAAGTTTTGATTTTTTATTCATTTCAGTTAATATTTTTTCTTTTATTTGACTGGGTACAATTAAAATAGAATCATTTTCTAAGACATCATAATTCATACAATCACCAAAAATATTATAGCATATTATTAAAATATTTTAATTGATTTCCTTATATTTGTATGATAAAATTAAGTAAGAATGGATGCGATAAATATGAAATTGAAAAAAACTAATAATGAAATACCTAAAAGAAATTATGTTATATGTGCTTTTTTAGTCGTTTTAGTAGTATTAGCAACAATTTTATTTAATAGATGGTATTCTTTAAGAGAAGATTTGAATAAAGAACCATCAATTATGTCACAATTTTTAGTTAGTATGAACGAAGAAGAATTTGAAAATTATACATTAGAAAATAGTAATATAATTATCTATCTAGCAAGTAGTAAGGATGAAACAATTTCTGAATTTGAAAAAGACTTTAAAGAATTTTTAGTAAAATATAATTTACAGTCACAAGTAGTATTTATTAATCTAGAAAATATAAATAAGGATTTTTTTGATAATATGAAAAATAACTACTTTGCTGAAAATATAAAAAATATTCCATTTGAAAAATATACAAATTTATTAATTATGGAAAATGGTAAAATAAATTCAGTTTTATATACTAAAAAAACCGATATAAATATGAATGACGTAAAAGAATTATTTTATAATAGAGGGGTTATTGGTCAAGCATGATAAATGTTGTTTTATTTGAACCTGAAATACCAGGTAATACTGGAAATATAATGCGAACTTGTGCAGGAACTGGAACAAAGTTACATCTTATAAAACCTTTAGGTTTTTCACTAGAAGATAAGTATATTAAACGTTCTGGTGTAAATTATATTGATCATTGTGATTATACAGTATATGAAAATTATGAGGATTTTTTAAGTAAAAATAAAGGAACTTTTTATTTTCTAACTAGATATGGAAAAAAACCTCACGATTCGTTTGATTATTCTAATAAGGATGAAAATATTTATCTAGTATTTGGTAAGGAAAGTACAGGTATTCCTAAAGAAATATTAAAAAATGACCTAGATCATTGTATGAGAATTCCTATGAATTCCAATATAAGAGCACTTAATTTATCAAATTCTGCTGCGATTATGTTATATGAGGTTTTAAGACAACAAAATTATCGTGATTTGCTTAGAACAGAACCATTTAAGGGAGAAGATTATTTGGAACAATAATATTGTTTAAATTTATAAAAAATGTTATTATATTGAAGAATAAGAAAGGGTGTTTTTATGGATATAATTTCTTTTGTAACAGAACATTATATTATGTTTATTATAGTAGGAATAGTTTTTTTTATGACTATAATTGGCTATATTGCTCAAAAAATAGGATTTGGTAATAAAGTTTCAAAAAATAATAAAGAAAAAGAAAATAATATCAAAGATTCTAGTAGTGAAGATGTTGAAGTATTGAATGATTTAGATACTAATGAGGAAAATAATAATCATTCTGAACAATTGGATGTTTTAGATACTATTGCGCCTAATTTTAATAATGAAGGATTAATGGTTGGCGATGTAAATCAAAATCCAGCTGCATCAAATGAGGATTTAGGAATTCCAGAGGATTTATATGCACCGTTTGGAGACCAAAATGTTGAGCCAAGTATTGAGGAGTTAAAAATTGAAGATGTCAATGACAAAGATGATTTTAATATAATAGAAAAAGACACAAATAAAAATCAAGATGAAGATGCTGTTATAAATGAAATTACTGACTCATTATCGCCTAAAGATAATAATGTTGAGATAGATAATTTACATATTGAAGATGTTGTGCCAGATGAGGCAACTGAAACCATTATAGAACAGGAAAAACCAAATGACAAAGTTGCTGAAAGTATTAGTAATTTAGTTGATAATACATTTGTAATTAACGATGGAACATCAGATTTTATTGAATTAGAACCAAAAGTATCAAATGAAACTGTTGAAAATCAAGAAGATAATTATAAAATTAATAAACCAACAAATGAAGAAAAAGTTGAAGAAAATCAAGATACTAACTCTAATGATAATAGTACTGAAAAATCTAAAATTGAACAATTTGTAATTGATGATGCAGATATGGAAGAAAATATAGATGATAACGATTTAGGTTTGGAGGCAACAACAAATTTAAAATTAGATGAAATAAATGAACAAATTAAAAACTTAAAATTAGAAGATTTAGAAAATTCTTTTGTAGATGATGATAATATTAAAAATAAAAGAAAAAATAGAAAAAGTGTAAGTATTAAAAGTGTTGACGAAATTAAAAATACAGAAAATAACAATAATAAAAATTCAGATGACGTTTTCCAAATGAATTTACCAGACTTAAATAATCTTGAACAACGTCAAAATGATGAGGTAAATGAAGAGGATATTTGGAACTTTTAAAAATAAAACATTTTGTTTTATTTTTATTTGTTTAAAAAATATTTATGTTTTTTTTTATTCATGATATAATAAACATAACAATATTGGAGGTATAAAATGACAGTAGATGGAATAATTGAATTAATAAAAAAATTGCTTGATGTATTAATCGTTTGGTTAGTTTTATATTATATATTAAAGAATCTTAGAAAAAATGTTAAAATGGTAATGTTATTTAAAGGTGTAATCATAATTTTACTATTAAAAGTAATTAGTGATATATTGGATTTAACTACAATTGGATATTTGCTTGATTATGCAATTACCTGGGGACCATTAGCTTTAATAGTTATATTTCAACCTGAAATTAGAAATGTTTTGGAACAATTAGGTAGGAGTCAACTTTTAGGTAGACATAAGGTATTGACTGTAGATGAAAGAGAAAAAGTAGTTTATGAAATAGTAAATGCTATGGATCAATTAAGAAAGAATAGAATTGGCGCATTAATTGTTATAGAGCGAGATCAAAGTTTAAATGAATATATATCAAAATCAAAAAAAATATATGCAGATATTTCTAGTGATTTATTAATTGCCATATTTTTCCCAAATAATCCATTACACGATGGTGGAGTAATTATACAAGGAGATAAAATTACAAGTGCAGGGGCAGTATTTCCAACGAGTGATAATTTAAGAATAAGCAAAAGATTGGGTACTAGACATAGAGCTGCTTTAGGAATTGCCGAAGAAACAGATTGTATTTCGCTAATTGTTTCTGAAGAAACGGGAAGAGTATCAATGGCTGTCAATTCGGAATTACATTATAATTTAACTATAGATGAATTAAAATTAATGTTATTAGAAGAATTAAGGCCTAAAAAAGTTATAATACCTGATGATGAGGAGGAAATAAACAATGAAGAAAATAATTAAAGGCATTGGAAATTTCTTTCATGCTATTGGAATGTTCTTTGATAAAAAAATTATTATTCCTATAACAAAATTAATATTAAAGATAACAGAAAAGTTTGATAAATCAAGTCGTAAGGTCGAAAATTGGTTGTCAAAAACTAGTACATTATTATTTATTTCATTAATAATAGCAATTGTTACTTTTGTTGTTATTGATCAAAAAAAATTATTCTTTTCTGAAAGTTCTGCTGAAATTTTGAAAAGTCAACCAGTACAAGTTATAATGAATGAAGAAGCTTATGTTGTAGAAGGTTTACCGGAAGAAGTTGACATTACTTTAATTGGTAGGAAGGCAGATTTGTATTTTGCAAAACAATCGCCATCTCACGATGTTGTTGTAGATTTGACAGGTTTAAAACCAGGTACACATAAGGTTAATATTAAGTATAATCAGGCATTAGCATCAATTGATTATAATGTTAATCCTTCAACTGCAACGGTTATTATTTATCCAAAAATTTCTGAAACAAGAACTTTAACTTATGATTTGTTAAACCAAGATAGCCTTGATAACAAATTAGTTATTGATAATGTTTCAATTAGCACTGATAAGGTAGTAATTAAGGGTGCTGAATATCAACTTAAAAAAGTTGCAACGGTAAAGGCATTAATAGATATTAATAATTTAGTAAAACAAGAAGTAGGTGTAACGACAATTAATGATATTGCATTAAAAGCATATGATGAAAATGGTAATGTTGTAGATGTAGAAATTGTTCCAGAAAAAATTAACGCTGATATAAAAATTAGTTCTCCAAGCAAAGAATTACCTATAAAAGTAATTCCAGTTGGAAATGTAGCATTTGGAAAGGCAATTAGTTCGATAAACTCTAGTGAAACAAGTGTTAAGGTTTATGGTGATGAAGAAACCTTGAATTCACTTACATATATACCAGTTGAAGTTGATGTTAATGATTTAAGTAGCAATAAACAATATAAGATGGAATTAGAAAAACCAGTTGGTATAAAACATATGAGTGTAAATAACATAACCGTAAACGTTGGATTAGACAATTCAACATCAAAAGACCTAGCAGGAATAGATATTAAATATAGAAATCTTGCTGATGGATATAGTGTTCAAGGTGTAAGTGCAAGCGATACTAGTGTTACAGTTACGTTAAAAGGAGTAGAATCAGTTATAAAAAATATAACAACTGATGATGTTACAGCATATTTGGATTTAAGTGGGTATGGTGAAGGAACTCATGAAGTAGATGTGCTTGTAACTGGTGATGATGTTAAAGTAGAGTATGTTGTTAAAACAAAGAAGGTAAAAGTAAAAATTACTAGAAAATAATTTAGATAACAAGGAATCATTGATTATTTATCGATGATTCTTTGAAAATTGACATAAAAGGTAGGTAGATCATTATGAAAGTATTATTATATTCAGAGGGATTAAAAAAGATTAAAAATAGTGGACTTGGAAAAGCAATAAATCATCAAATTGATGCTCTTAAAAATAGTGATATTGAATACACATTAGATTCAAAGTGTAATGATTTTGATATAGTTCATATAAATTTTTATAATCCTAGAGCTTATCTATTTGCAAAAAAAGCACACAAAATGGGAAAAAAAGTTGTTTTTCATGCTCACTCTACTGAAGAAGACTTTAAAAACTCATTTCCTTTTTCAAATTTTCTATCACCTGTATTTAAAAAATGGATATGCAAATGCTATAAACAGGGCGATTACTTGATTACGCCTACAGAATATTCTAAAAAATTATTGGAAAAATATAATTTAGAACGAAAAATTTATCCGTTATCAAACGGAATTGATATGAAATTTTTTGAAAAAAATATAGAGCTTGGTAAGTTATTTAGAAAAAAATTTAATTTTACTGAAAATGATAAAGTAGTAATGGGTGTTGGACTATATTTTGAAAGAAAAGGAATTTTAGAATTTATAGAACTTGCAAAAAGATTACCACAATATAAATTTATTTGGTTCGGATCAAATCCACTTTATATGTCACCAGTAAAGGTTAGAAGGGCATTAAAAACTAAATTGTCAAATCTATATTTTCCAGGATATGTAGAGCCGGAAATATTAAGGGGAGCATATTCTGGTGCCAATTTATTTATTTTTCCTACAAAAGAAGAAACTGAAGGAATACCAATATTGGAAGCGTTTACTAGCAAAATTGATACAATTGTAAGTGATATACCTGTCTTTGATTGGACAAAAAAAAATATTGATGTGTATAAAGCCAGCAATATTGATGAATTCGAAATGTACATAAAAAAAATACTTGAGAAAGAATTACCATCTTTAGTTGATAATGCCTATAAAACTGTTGAACCAAAAGAAATAAAAAATGTAGGAAAACACTTAATAAACATTTATAAGGAAGTAATAGATCGCTAGAAAAACTGATTTCAGAACTATATCTGGAATCAGTTTTATTTTGATTCTATATGACTAAAAAGCGTATATATATTGATGATTCCAGCAATTCCAACAATCATATATATAATACGAGTTAAAAGAGTTCCATCACCAAAAATCATAGTTACGAGATTAAAATCGAAAAAACCAATTAATCCCCAATTAAGAGCACCAATAACCGTAAAAACAAGTGCAATTTTTTGTAATGTTTCCATATAATCTCCTTTCGTAATTTCATTAATATGATTTCCAGAAAAAATAAATTTATTCATCATAATTAGAATATTTGTTCCATATAATTAAATGAAATTAATTATGAGGTGAAAAAATGAAAAAAATACTTTTAGTAAGTATATGTGCAGTTTGTTTATTATTGTTTTCTGGTTGTGGAAAAAAAGGTGAAAAGGATATATTAAAGGAACTTACAAAAAAAATCGAGAATAGTAGTGCATATCATATTGTAGGTGAACTTGAAATTATAAATGCAGAATATGTTTATGACTACGATGTAGATGTTGCTTATAAAACTGGTGATTATTTTAGAGTAAGTTTAAAAAATAAAACAAATAATCATGAACAAATTATATTAAAAAATAAAGAAGGAGTTTACGTACTTACACCATCGTTAAATAAAAGTTTTAAATTTCAAAGTGATTGGCCATACAATAATTCACAAAGTTATTTGTTTCAAACTTTATTGAAAGATATGAACAATGATTCAGAAAGAATATTTGAACAAAATGATTCTGAATATATTTATACAACGAAGGTTAATTATTCTAATAGCAAAGATTTGATAAAACAAAAAATATACATTGATAAAGATGTAAACATTACAAAAGTTGAAGTGTTAAATGAATCAGATGAAGTAAAAATGAAAATGAATTTTAATAGTGTTGATATGGATGCTAAATTTGATGAAAGTTATTTTGAATTAAAAGAAAATATGACTGTTTCTGGTCAAAATGAACAAAATGTTAAAACTACAGGAAAAATTGAGGATATAATTTATCCGATGTATGTACCTGCAAATACATATTTAACAGGACAAAATATTGTAAGTAAAGAAAATGGAGAAAGAGTAATATTAACATTTACTGGCGAAAAACCCTTTGTATTTGTTCAAGAAACGCTTAATTATGATGAGGATTTAAATACAATACCGGTTGATGGTGAACCACTTATATTAACTGATACAATTGGTGCATTATCAGATAATTCTGCAAGTTGGGTTAGCAATAATACCGAATATTATTTAGTATCCGATTCATTAACACAGGATGAGTTAGTAAGTGTAGTTAAATCAGTCAGTGTAATGCCAGTATCTAAATAATAAATTGTGCTATTTTTAGCGCAATTTTAATTTGAATTCAAACATTAATAAATTTTAATTGATTTTAAAAATAAAAATGTTTATAATGTTGTTGGGTGATAATATGAAGAATAATAATAAAAGTTATAATCAAGATTTTGAAATGGGAAATTTAGTTAAAATAATTATAGTACTTCTAATTGTGTTTGGACTATTTTATGTTCTAACATATTATATACAGAAAAATAAACAATCAGAAAGTAATAATAATGATCCAAAAAACACAATAACTACTATTCAGTATGATGAAATTTTAATGGGAGAAATTTTAAATCAAAATGAAGAAGATTATTATGTTTTATTGGTAAAAAAAGATGATTATACAAAAAAATATAAAGAATATATAAGTAAATATAGCAATGGTAATAAATTTTATTATTCATTAATTGATAATGGTATGAATACTAAGTATTTATCTGATACTAGTAACCTAAAAGTTGAAGATATTGGACAATTAAGAGTTTCTGATACATCCTTAGTTAGAATTAATTCTGGTAAAATAATTGAAGCATATGATGGGAATAGTTCTGTAATGCAAGCATTTATAAATATGAACAATTAATAATAAAGGGGTAAACTATGCAAAAAGGAAAAAATATATTTGGCATAAAGGAATTAATTGGAATTATAATTATTACATCTTTAGTTAGTTTTTTTACCGGTTTTTCAATTAAACAATCAAATGTTGAAACAAGTTTGAGTAGTTATGAAACAGAAATTATTTCAAATTACGAATATATACTAGAAAATTCTTACAAAAATATTAATGGAAGAGATTTGGTTTCAGCAGCAATTAAGGGAATGATTGAATGTTTAGAAGATCCATATGCAGATTATATTAATGCAACTGATGTTGATAATTTTAATCTTATTATCAATGGTGAATATCAGGGAATTGGTGTTCAAATAGGTTATAATGAAAATTATGAACCAATTATAACTTACGTTTTTCCAACTTCACCAGCTGATACAAGTGGACTTAAAATCGATGATATTTTAATTTCTATTGGGAATACAAATATTTATAATAAAACGTTAGATGAAATAAAAGAAATGATTAATAGCTATGATGATGAATTTGCGATTTCTTATAAAAGAGGCGACAATCAATATAAAACAGTATTAAAAAGAGAAATTATTACTGTAAAGAGTGTTGTTGAAAATATATATGAACGCGAAAATAAAAAAATTGGCTACATAAAACTAACCAATTTTGCTTCAAACTCATATGAACAATTTGAAAAATCACTAGAATCGTTGGAAACGAAAAATATTGATTCATTAATAATAGATTTACGTGATAACACAGGCGGACAGTTGAAAGTAGTTGATAATATTGTGTCTTTATTTATAAATGAAGATAATGTAATTTATCAAATGAAAGAAAAGGACAAAATAACTAAATATTATTCACACGGAAATAATAATCGTAAATATCCTATTGTTGTTTTAGTTAATGAAAATAGTGCCTCAGCTTCAGAACTTATGACAGGTGCACTTAAGGAGGTTTATCGTGCAACTGTTATAGGAGTAAATACATATGGTAAAGGAACAGCACAAGAGGTGAGAACCCTTGAAAATGGTGAACAGTATAAATTTACAACAAGAGAATGGTTAACTGCAAAAGGAAATTCAATAGAAAAAGTAGGAATAGAACCTAATATTAAAATCGAACAAAGTGAAAGATATTTTAATGAGCCAAATGAAGAAAATGATGTACAATTGCAATCAGCAATAGAATTTTTATGTAAATAAAGAGAATTGTTTAAACAATTCTCTTTATTTATTTTAAAAAAAAAGTTATAATTGCACTAGAGGTGATTAATTTGTATAAATTAAATGTTGGTGATAAAATACAAATACAATGTTATAAACATAATGGAAAAATACATCGTTCATGGGATGAGGCTGTATTTTTAGATGAAAAAAAAGATTATTTAGTTTTTGGAAATATGAGGACCCTTGTCACAGAATCAGAAGGAAATACTTGGAGAACGAAAGAACCTGCAATTATGTATTTTTTTAAACATAAATGGTTTAATATAATATGCCAATTAAAAAAAGATGGAATATATTATTACTGCAATATTGCCTCGCCATTTATAATAGAGGACAATACCATTAAATATATTGATTACGATTTAGATTTGAGAATATTTCCAAGTTTAGAGTACAAGGTTTTAGACCGTATGGAGTATAAATATCACAAGAAAATAATGAATTACTCTTCAGATTTAGATACTGCTATAAAAAATGGATTAGATGAATTGTTGAAGGAATATAAAAATGGTGCAGTATATTTTAACGAGGAATTCAACAAAAATTATTGTTCTAAATATATGAAAATTAAAGATAAAAAAAACGGTAAAGTTTATTAAAAAAATGAATATAATAATATTGTAAATGAAAAAAAATAAAGAATTAAATTAAAATCGAAAAAAAATCATTTTTTTTCAAAAAAAGTGTTGACTTAAGTGAAAACATTTGATATATTAGTAGTGCTTTCACGAAAGAGGAAGCAGAATGATCTTT
>CAKOYE010000020.1 GCA_934130485.1 uncultured Bacilli bacterium | reverse complement strand
AACAAATAAAATTATTAGAAGAAATGGAAATTAATTGGTTCAGTGAAAATATAGATCAAAAATTACAAAGTGAAATAATTGATAAAAGAAATAAAATAAAGAAACAAATAGAAATATTAAATAGAGTAAGATCTTATTTAAATACATTCGATGAAAATAAAGCTTATTCTAAAGAAGAAATAAATTCTGGATTTGTTAAAAAATTAAAGATGTAGGTGTTTTACAGTAGAATACCTCTTTTTGTAATGAATTACTTGACTAAAAAATATAATATAATAGAATAAAAAAGTGGTGATATTATGAACAAGGAATTTATTGAAATATATAATAAAGTTAGTAATGAAAAATATAACATAGAAAATGAAAATAACTTTAATAAAGTAATAAAACATACTGAAAAAAATAAATTTAATAATGCTTGGAAATATTATTATAATTTAGCTGAATCTTATTATGAATATAATGGAGATTTAAATATACCTCAAAGTTTTAAAACAACAAATGGATATGAATATGATGAACAAGGTTTTATGTTAGGTAGATGGTTAAATCGTCAAGTATTAGCGTACCAAAATAAAGATAATTTTAAACTAACAGAAGAACAAATAAAACTATTGGAAAAAATAAAGATTGTATGGTTCGATGAAAATACAAATCAAAAATTACAAAGTGAAATAATTAATGAACAAAATAAAAATAAAAAGAAAATAGAAATATTAAATAGAGTAAGATCTTATTTAAATACATTAGATGAAAATAGGGTTTATTCTAAAGAAGAAATAAATTTAGGATTTGTTAAAAAATTAAATAAGTAGAAAAAGAGAATGCCTGGCATTCTCTTATTTTTTCTTTGATTTTTCAACTCTAATTATACGGTTTTTAAATTTTTTGTTGTAAAGTTTTTTAATTAATTCATCAACTACTTTATTATCAACATCCATAAAAGTATATTTTTGTAAAACTTGAATGTTTTTAAAATTTTCTTTTCTAATTTTTGTTGTTTCCTTTAAAAAATCAAGAAGAGAACCAACTTTTAATCCATCCATTGAGCCAATTGTTAAGAATACACGTGTTGAATTTTTATCAACCATATCACGTCTATCCTTTTTTATATGTATTTCTTTATCAAAGTCTGAACCAATACTATTATTTAACATACATTTTAAGATACTAGCTGAGAATTTCATTAATTCATCTTTATTCATATCTCTTACATATTGAATACAATCTTCATATTTTTTTTCTTGAATTGTTGTTTTTACTTGTTCAATAATTTTTTCATAAGTGTTTTTTATAACATCTTCTTTAGTTGGTAACTCTTTTAAAATTATTTCACATTTTGCTTCTTTTTCAACTTTTTTTAGAAAACTAACTTCTTTTGGAGTTACAAAACTAATCGCAATACCAGTTTTTCCAGCTCTACCAGTTCTACCAATTCTATGAATATAACTTTCAACGTCCTGAGGTAAATTGTAATTAATTACAATCTCAATATTGTCAACATGTATTCCACGTGCTGCAACATCAGTCGCTATTAAAAAGTTAAATGCACCTTTTTTAAATCTTTCTAAAGTTTGAATTCTAGTATTTTGAGCAATATCTCCGTGCATTGCTTCAGCACTATAATTACGAATAGTAAGTTCTGTTAAAAGTTTATCGACATCACTTTTTTTCTGACAAAATATAATACCTAATTTTATATTTTTTGAGTCAATTACTCTGCATAAAGCTTCCGCACGCATTTTTTCATTTACTAAGTAATATTCTTGCATAACGTTAATAGATGTTTCTGTTTTTTCTGATATGCATATATTTTGATAATCTGGTTTCATATATTTTTTTGCAAGATCAATAATTTGTTTTGGCATTGTTGCAGAAAATAATAAAACTTGTTTTTTATCATTTGTATAATTAAATATTTCTCTTATGTCCTCTTCGAATCCCATATTTAACATTTCATCTGCTTCGTCTAAAACAAAGAATTCTAAATCGTTTAGTTTTAATACTTTTCTTTTTATTAGATCTATAATTCTACCTGGTGTTCCAACAACAATATCAACACCTCTTTTTAATGCTTTTATTTGTAATTCAATACTAGATCCTCCGAAAACCGCTAATATATCAAATTTACTTGATTTATTTAAACTTTCAAATTCTTCACTTACTTGTAAAGCAAGTTCTCTAGTAGGCGTTAAAATTATTGCTTTTACTGTGTTACCAGATACATCTACTTTTGATAAAATACTGCTTGCAAATGCAAGTGTTTTTCCTGTTCCTGTTTGTGATTGACCAATAACATCATATCCATTTAATATTAATGGAATAATTTGACTTTGAATTTTACTAGGTTTAGTAAAACCAATAGTTTTTATAGATCTTAGAACCTTTTCACTTAAGCCTAAATCTTCAAAATTTTCATAATTCATAAATTTCCTCTTTCCATATGACAATTAATTATAATATAGAAATACTTAAATTGCAACAAATTCATTAATATTAAATTAAAATATAGAAAAAACTTTAAAAAATTTAATAAAGATAGTATAATGAGGATAGAGGTGTTATATGATAAAGTCAAAAAAAGATACAAATTTATTTACTTCAATACTTTTTTTAGTAGTTGGTATTTTACTTTTTTCTAATCCAGGTGGAGTAGTAAAATTTATAACTTATATAGTTGGAATTTTATTTATAATAATGGGAATTGGTAAAATTGTTTCATATTATCAAATGATTAGAAAAATGAATGTTAATAATACTAGTGATTTTATATTAGGAATTGTTGCGGTTATATTAGGAATTATTGTAATATTTTGTTCATCTGCTATTGAATTTGTAATAAGACTTGTAATGGGTGGATGGATATTATACTCTGGAATATTAAAACTTATTTATTCTCTAAATTTACGCGATTTGAAAGTAGATAGTTGGTTATATGTTTTAATAGTTTCTATTATAATGATTATTTGTGGATTATATGTTATTGTAAAATCAAATTTAGTATTTAGTACTATTGGATTAATTTTAATTATTTATTCTATCATTGAAATAATTCAATATATTATATTACCAAAGAATATTAATCCAGATATTATAAAATAGTTTTAATACTTATTGTTTTTAGAGAAAATAACTTGTTTATTTTCTTTTAGTTAGGAGAAATTTTATGAAAGATTTGCATATTCATAGCGTTTATTCAGATGGAGAACTTAATGTTAATCAAATAATTGAAAAAGTTAAAGAAAATAATGTTGATTTTTTTTCAGTTACAGATCATGATACAATTATTGGTAGTAAGGAAGTTGTTTTAAATAATTTACATCACAAAAATAATTTGAAATTTGTAACGGGAATTGAATTGTCAGCAAAAATAGATAAGGGAAACTGTCATATTTTAGGATATAATTATGATATAAATAATGAACTTTTAAATAAAAAAATTAAAGAATTAAAAGAAATGAGTAAATATAATATTTTATTAGTTGTTCAATATTTAAAGAAAAATTTTAATATTAATTTGAAAGATTCTGACTTAGAAAATATTTTTAATAAAGGGGGAACATTTAATAATGTTCAAATTGCTAAATTGTTAGTTGATTTAGGTTATACTAAAACGATTGAGGAATCATTTATAAATTATATACAACAAGCAAAAATGTTTGTGAAAAATGAAAAACGTGAATTTTCACCATATGAATGTATTGATATTATAAAAAAATCTGGTGGAATACCTGTTTTAGCTCATAATTATCAATTAAAGAAAGATTATATGGAATTAAAAGAATTTTTAATTGATTTAAAAAGACATGGATTGATGGGATTAGAGTGTTATCATAGTGGTTTTAAAATTTGTGCAATGTTAAATAATGTTGCTTTAGCAAAAAAACTTAATTTGTTAATAACTGGTGGAAGTGATTATCATGGCATTAATGTAAAAAATGATATTGAAATTGGAAGTGGAAGAAATAAAAATTTAAATATAGAGGATATTTCTATTGAAAAGTATTTAAGTAAACGTTTAAAATATTAAAAACCGTTAAAATCTTTAAAAAAGTATTGATTTAAGTTACAAAAAATGGTATTCTTTAATTGTAGGCAAGATAGCTTATATAGGAGGTAAATAATGACAAAAACAGATTTAGTAAATGCTATTACAGAAAAGACAGGATTAACAAAAGCTGATGCAGCTCGTAGTTTAGATGCAATGATGGAAAGTATTTCAGAAGGATTAAAAAAAGAAGGTAAAGTAACACTTACTGGTTTCTGTACTTTCGTTGCAAAGAAAAAGGAAGCTACTACTGCTCGTAATCCAAGAACAGGTGAAGTTGTTCCAGTTCCTGCAAAAATGGCTGTTACAATTAAAGCTGGTTCTAAATTAAAAGAAGCTTTAAACTAAGAGGCATTGTGCCTTTTTTTCTTTGGAGGGGATTAATATTTTAAATGATATAGTTGATGTTTTAAAAAAAATAGAAGCAAATGGTTTTAAGGCCTATGTTGTAGGTGGATTTGTTAGGGATTTTTATATAAATAAGGAAAATCCTGATATTGATATTTGTACTAGTGCTAAACCAAGTGAGTTAAATAATATTTTTAGTGATATTTCTCTAGATCAATATGGTTCATTAATTTTAAAATATAATGGTATTAATTTTGAAATAACAACATTTAGGCGTGAAAAAAAATATTTAGATAATAGACATCCTATGGATGTTAAATATGTAAAAAAATTAAAAACAGATTTAAAAAGAAGAGATTTTACAATGAATGCAATATGTCTTACTAGTGATTTAAATTACATTGATTATTTTGGTGGTAGAAATGATATAAACAAAAAAATAATTAGAACGATTGGTAAGCCAGAAAAAAGATTAAAGGAAGATTCACTTAGAATTTTAAGAGCAATTAGATTTGCAACTACTCTTGATTTTGAATTAGAAGAAAATTTAAAAAATTCTATTAAACAGTATGGATATTTATTAAATAATTTGTCATATTTTTATAAAAAAAGAGAACTTGAAAAAATCTTTTTAAGTTCTAATATAAAGAGGGGATTATCATTAATTTCTGAATTTGGTCTTGATGTACCTCTAGAATTAAAAAATATAAAAAATTTGGTTATAACAAGTTCAATAATTGGTATATGGGCACAACTTGATGTAGTAGACATATATCCATTTACTAAAGCTGAAGTATATTTAATTAAATCAATAAGAAAACTTGATGAAAAGGATTTATTTGATTCACATATTTTATATAATAATGAATTAATTACTTTAAAAATCGCTGCAGAAATAAGAAAAATAGATCCAAGTTTAGTTTCTGAAAAATATAATCAATTAAAAATTCATAGTAGAAAAGATATTCTAATTAGTTTTGATGAAATATGTAATTTATTAAATAGTTCTGATAAAGTTAAAATTAATGATGTAATAGTTGATATAGAACATTTGATATTAAGTAATAAATTAGAAAATAATAAACAATCTTTAACAGATTATATATTAAAAAAATATAGTTAAATAATTCTAAAATTAATAGAATTATTTTTTTTTCATATAATGTAGTGGTGACGTATGTATTTAATTGCGCATAGAGGTAATGATAATCATTCATTTAGAGAAAATACTATAAATGCTTTAATTAGTTGTTTAGATAGACCTTATATAAATGGAGTTGAACTTGATGTTAGAATTACTAAAAATCAAGAAATAATAATTTATCATAATATGTTTTTATTAGATAAATCTAATAATATTTGTAAAATTTCTGATAAAAATTTGGATGAAATTTTAGAAGTTAAACCATATACCTCAACACTAGAAAGTTTTTTAAGTGTTATAAAAACTAACAAAATAATAATTATAGAAATAAAAGAAGAAGGAACTATTAATGATAAATTAATTAACAATTTATTTAAAATTTTAAAAAAATATAATTATCTAAATTTATATTTATGTAGTTTTAATTATAACTTAATGAAGAAAATAAAACTAAAATATAGTAATTATAAATGTGGATTAATAATAGGTTATTTAATGAATAAAAATCGCGTATCTAATGAATTTGATTTTTATTTGTATAGTTATAATAATATTAATTTGATAAATAATGATAAAGAAATATTTATTTTTAATGTAAAAAATATAAATAGGTTTGATAAATTAAAATTAAAAAAAGAATTTTATATTATAACTGATAAACCATATTATTTTGCTTCATTATAGGTCATATTTTTTATAGAACTAGCAGATATAAGTGAATTTTTATCAATTTTTTTAATAAAATTGATAATTTTACTTCTATTTTTTTTGTGAGACATTACTAATAAAATAAAAGTATTTTTATTTTCACTTTTTAATTTATATACTGGATAGTTATAACTAGATAATTTTTCTATTATTTCATCACTTGAATTATCATTTGTTATTACTGTAAGCATATCTTCTCCAAGAGCAATTTTTTCTTCAATAAAGCTTCCTAAATAAGATCCTATTAAAGATCCAAGTGCAAAGAAAACTACCTTTAATGGATCATCCTTAATATTTACGACAACAATTCCCGTTGTTATAACCCATACAAACGCAATAATAAATTGCAAAATTGCGCCAAATATTTTTTTACCCTTGGCAACAACTATTAATCTTAGTGTTGATAAGGTATTTTCAATAATTTTAGAAATAAAAATAATAAAATATGTTAACACTTTAAAAACCTCCAATATTTATATTATGGCTAATTTTTTTAATAAAATAATAAAATTTGTTGATAATAATAATATATACGGTTTACATTTTAATATGTAAACAACATATCAATGTTATTGACAGTTTTTTTGGTAAAGATGTAAAATAATATTAAGCTAGGAGGAAGACTATGGATAGTTTAAGTATGCAAATTGAGGAATTAGAAAAACGAGTAAAAAGGATAACAAGATCAAAACAAAAAAAACATATAAGTGAAGAGGTTATGCAACACTTTACTAATGTTTTAAAAGGTATTGATGAATTAAATAAGGAAATTTTGGATTATCAAGGTACTAATATCTTTTTATACGCCAAATTAAAAGATAATTTAGTTACTGATTATGTTCAATATTAAAGAATAAAAAAGGGAAATTATTTGAGGTGAGTTTATGGAAAATAGTGTGATAATTAGTTCAATTAGGCCTAGAATCGATGTTTATGCTAATGCAGCTGGAGTTACTAATACTGCAATTAAAAAATATATAAAAAATAAAATGACTAATTTAGAAACAAAAATAACTCACTTTGATTTATTAAATATAAAAAGGATGTTACAAGGTTTTGAACTAGCAATGGGAGAGAAGAGAACCACAGAAAAAATGTATTTGGAAAGAGATTTAAAGTACATTGAAGATATGGAATCATGTTTATTTTCTGTTGATAAAAATAGGGGTAGAAATTTTGTAAATACAATGCGACAAAGTTATGATTATTCATCAAATGACGAATTAAATAACGAATCATCTAATAAATCAACTTACAAAACTTTAACTAAAGTAAATCGTGATTCCAATGCTTATAAAATTTATTCTAACCCAAACTAAAAAATACTAAGATTAATTCTTAGTGTTTTTCTTTATATCCATAATAACGGGTAATATAATTGGTTTGCGACCTGTTTTATCAAATATATAACTTGATAATTCAGTAATTATTTCATTTTTTATATCAGCATAATTAATTTGTTCAGTTAATTTTGAATTAATTGCAGTTTTACTTATTTCTTCTAATTTCTTTAAAAGTTCTTCATTTTCATTAACTAAAACAAAACCTCTTGTTGTTATATTTGGTGTTCCAAGTAATTTATTGTTTATTGTATCAATATTTGATATTACTACTACAATTCCATCATTGGACATTATTTTTCTATCACGAATAACTGCACCACTAACATCACCAATTCTATTTCCATCAACGTAAATATCATTGGCCTGAATGGAACCTGCTAATTTAGCAACACCATTTTTAATAGAAACAATATCACCATTTCCTAAAACAAATGTATTTTCTTTTGGAATATCGCAATCAATTGCAATATCAGCATGACTTTTTAACATTCTATATTCGCCGTGAAAAGGCATAAAATATTTTGGGTTAATAAGTCTTAACATCAGTTTTAATTCTTCTTTATTACCGTGACCAGATGTATGAATATCACTTAATGAAGTGTTAGTATAAACTGATACTCCTTTTAAGTAAAGCTTATTAATTGTTCTTGAAATACTTAAAGCATTACCTGGTATAGCAGAAGATGAGAATACTACAACATCACCATCTTGCAATTTTATTTGTTTATGTGTACCATTTGCAATTCTAGTTAAAGCTGCAAGTGGTTCTCCTTGACTACCTGTGCATAGGATACAAACTTTATTTGCCGGTAATTTTTTACTTTCCTCTGGTGTTATAAAAATTTCTTTATGTTTTATATAGCCACCTTGAATTGATATTTCAATATTTGTTTCCATACTTCTTCCAAAAGTAACTATTTTTCTATCATTTCTTTTACATGTATCAACAATATGTTTTAATCTATAAATATTTGAAGCAAATGTCGCAATTATAATACGACCACTATGTCTTTCAAAAATTTCACTCAAAGCTTCATCTACTTTTGATTCACTAACGCTCATTCCTTCATTTAAGGCATTTGTACTATCACTTAATAACATTGTAACTCCACGTGAACCAATTTCTGCCATTTTGTGTAAATTAGCAACAGGTCCAATTGGTGTAAAGTCAAATTTGAAATCTCCAGTTGCAACAATTATTCCATTTGGCGTTGTAACACAGAAACCATGTGAATCAGGAATAGAGTGAGTTGTTCTAAAAAATTCAACTTGTATATTTTTAAATTTTACAATAGTTTTTTCCGTATAAATAAATAAATTTTTATATTGAATATTTTTATCTTCAAGTTTTTTTCTAATTAATCCAACAGCTTGATTTGGAGCATATATTGCTGGAATATTAACAGTTTGTAAAAGATATGGAATTCCACCAATATGATCCTCGTGACCATGCGTAATAAATAAAGCTTTAATTTTACTTTCATTTTTCTTTAAAAATGAGAAATCTGGGATTACGTAATCAACTCCCATTAAATCTCCTTCTGGAAAAGTAATACCCGCATCAATAATTATAATTTCGTTATTATGCATTATACAATACATATTTTTACCGACTTCACCAAGTCCGCCAAGAGCAAATACTTTAGTGTCATCGCTATTAAAAAATTTCATATTAACTCCTTTCATTTCTGCAATCTAACTACATAATTATAACCGTTTTTTTTCACTTTGTCTAGTATTTTAATTTTAAACTAAAAATAATAACTTTTAAAATTATAAAATCTTATATAAATACTGGAATTTTATTAATTAATAGTGTAAAATTAATAATGGTGATAGAATGAAAAATATATTAACGATTTTGAAAAGATTTTTTACTTACAAATGGAGCCCAAATTTTATTTCGACAATTTTTAGAAATGAAAAAATGGAAACAATATCAGAAAATGGTTTTAATAAAATTGATTATGGGTGTTTAACGCTTTCAAATTCTTTTTTTGTTAAGTTGTGTTGTGCAGTTATAATTATAATATTTACTAATGTTAATTCAGTAGATATTAAAGATTTAAATTCAGTAATTGAAATATTAAAACAAAATCTTTTTATACCATTACTTTACTTGCTAATCGGAATTATTCCAAATTTTATTATTTATACAACTAAAAAAAATAGATATGTTAAAAGATACCCACGACTTTATTATAATATGTTAATAATAGTTTTAATCTCTTTAATTGAAGTTATATTTTCGACTGTTTATTTTATTTCTAGTTTTGGTAGTTCAAAAGTTTTAACTATTACTCCTATAATTGGTTTAATTGCTAATATAGCAACATTTATAGGATATTTATCTGTAAGTGTTGGAATTATTGATTTTTGTATTTTTACAAATAGAATAGCATTAGATAAAAAAATTAGCGCTAAAACCGATTTTGGCGATTATGTTGATTATTTTTAAATAGGGAGGTTATATGGGATTTTTTGATAAATTAAAAAGTGTCTTTAAAGGACAAAGTGTAGAAGAAAAAAAAGTAACTAATTTATATGAATCAGGATTAGAAAAAACTAGGGAAGACTTTATATTTAAGCTAAATAGTTTGAACAAAAAGTATAAAAAAGTTAGTAATGAATATTTTGACGAATTAGAAGAAATATTAATAATGGCTGATATTGGTGTAAATACGGTTATGAATTTTGTTGATAAATTGAAAAAAAGAGTTAAATCAGAAAATATTTTGGATGTAGAAGATTTAAAAGAAATAATTGTCGATGAAATGTTTATAATATACGTTAATAATGAAGTTATTGTTAATAAAATTAAATATGCTAAAGAAGGCCCTACAGTAATATTATTTGTAGGTGTAAACGGTGTTGGAAAAACAACTACTATTGGTAAATTAGCTAGTAAGTTAAAAGATAGTGGAAAAAGTGTTTTAATGGTTGCCGGTGATACCTTTAGAGCAGGTGCGGTAGAACAAATAGAAGAGTGGTCAAACCGTGTCGGTTGTGAAGTTGTTTTTAGAGAAAACGCAGATCCTGCTAGTGTTATTTATGATGGAGTCACGAAAGCAAAAATGGAAAATATTGATGTTGTATTAGTGGATACTGCTGGAAGACTTCAAAATAAATCAAACCTTATGAATGAACTTAGTAAAATTAATAAAGTAATAGGTAATATTATTCCTGATGCTCCTCATGAAACATTACTTGTTATTGATGCTACTACAGGTCAAAATGGAATCAGTCAAGCTAAAAGTTTCAAAGAAATTACTAATATAACTGGTATAGTACTTACAAAACTTGATGGAACTGCTAAGGGCGGAATTGTTTTAGCTATAAAAGACGAGGTAAATTTACCGGTAAAATATGTTGGACTTGGTGAAGGTGTTAACGACTTACAGGTTTTTGATATTGAAAAATATATATATGGATTATTTAGAGATTGGTAGTGATAGTATGAATAGTAATTTAGAACCTTTAAAAAATAATAAAAAAGATGAACAAAAAATTAGCTTAAAACGTGTTCAAGAAATAGCTCTTTTAGGACAGGCAATAACTATATTAGCAATTATTGTATCCTTTATAATGTCTAGATATGTTGTTGAATTAACAATTTTAGTAAATATTTATTTAGTAATTTTATCATTTGTTATGTCTTATACTAGTTATTCAATTTATAAAAGAAAAGGTATAAGTATTCTTTATATTGTATTTGGACTTATAATTTTATTAAGCATATTACTGGGTATTTAATGGAAGAACAAATTTTATTAACAAATTTATATGATTATTATAAAGAATTATTAACTAATAAACAACAAAATTATTTTGAAGAATATTATTTTAATAATTTGTCATTATCAGAAATTAGTGAAAATTATAATGTAAGTCGTAATGCAGTTCATAAACAATTAAAAGAAATATCTTCTAAGTTGTTAGAATATGAAGAAAAATTAAAATTATTGAATAAATCGAAAAAAATTAAAAAATTAATAGAAAATATTGATGGAAAATTAAAAAAAGAAATAGAAAGTTTAATATGAAAAGGGTGTTAAAATGTTTGGAAAAATTATATATATAAGTGATAATATAGCGCATATTGAAATTCCAGAAGGAACTCCAATTGCTGAAAATTTAATGAATATGCATGTTATTTTCGAAGATGAAAAAAAGAAAATATTAGGTGAAATTGAGGATATAAGCGAAAAAATCATTAAAGTAGGATTTTTGGGTGAAATAGTAAATGGTAGATTTGTTGGTGGTGTCATTAGAAAACCAACTTTATCAGCAAGAATTAGAATTATAACAAAGGAAGAATTAGCTTTAATTATTGGTGAAGATACCCCTGGAAGTATGATATTAGGTAATTCTCCGTTATATGATGACTGTCAAATAAGAGTTGACATTAACGATTTATTTAGTAATCATATGGCAATATTTGGAAATACTGGTAGTGGTAAATCTTGCGGTGTTGCAAGGCTTTTACAAAATGTATTTAATAATAATAAATTTTTACCATATAAATCTAATTTCTTTATTTTTGATGCATATGGAGAATATCATAATGCATTTAAAGATATTAATAAAATAAATCCTAATTTACATTTTAAATATTATACAACTAATAAAACAGAAGCTGGAGAGCAAAAATTAAAAATACCTTTATGGCTTTTAAATGTTGATGACTTAGCTTTATTACTTGAAGCAAGTAGTCACTCACAACTAACAATTATTGAAAAAATGTTAAAATTGGTTAAAATATTTTCACAATCAGACGAACAGTCTATTAAGTATCGTAATCATTTAATCGCAAAAGCTATTATGAATATTTTATATACAAATCAAACTTCTCCAAGTAAGAGAAATGATATTTTTTCTATATTAGCAACTTGTTCAACAGCTCAATTTAACCTAGAAGCTCCAGTTCAAGGAATAGGTTATGTTAGAAAATTTCGTGAATGCTTTACAATGAATAAGGATGGACAATTCACTGAAAGTATATTAGTAACAGAATATATTAGTAGTTTTATTGATGAAGAACTTGAAAAATATGAACCAGTTAACCAAACATTCTATACATTAGAAGATATGGAAAGAGCTATGAATTTTACACTTATTTCAGAGGGACTTTTAAAGAATGAAAAAATGTATGATGAAGCAATTATGTTAAAAGTTAGATTACATGCTTTAGTTATAGGGGAAAATTCAGAATACTTTAAAATGGATAAATATATGACAGTAGAACAATATATATCTTCATTAGTTGCTTGTCCAGACGGAAGAAAAGCTCAAATAATTAATTTTAACTTAGAAGATATAGATGATGCTTTTGCAAAAAGTGTTACAAAAATTTATACAAGAATGTTATTTGATTTCACAAAACGTTTAAATGTTCGTGCTTCAATACCATTTCATATATTCCTAGAAGAAGCTCATAGATATGTTCAAAATGATAATGATAAATTTTTACTTGGTTATAATATTTTTGACCGTGTTGCAAAAGAGGGAAGAAAATATGGACTTATATTTAACTTAATTTCACAAAGACCAGTAGAAATTTCTGAAACGGTTATTTCACAATGTTCTAATTTTATAATATTTAAAATGAATCACCCTCGTGATTTGGAATACATAAAAAAAATGTTACCAAATATTAGTGCAGAAGTCGTTGAAAAGCAAAAAAGTTTACAACCTGGTACTTGTGTAGCATTCGGAAAAGCATTTAAAATTCCAATGATTATAAAGATGCAGATGCCAAATCCTGAACCACATAGTTCAAACTGTGATGTAGTTGCAAGATGGGTAAATTAGTAAATATTAAAAAATATTCAAAAAAACTATGATATCTCATATACTATATACGAGGTGTCATATGAAATATAAAAATCTTTTAGATAAAATTTATTCAAATTATAAAAAAAATGATATATATGGAACAAATAATTTCATTAAGTTTTATAAAGAAAATAATACCAATATAGTTAAATTTGAGATTAATGATAAAACAAGTAAAATACCAGGTATTATTATAGAACAAGGTCATTTAATATTTATTTATTACAAGATAAATGATAGTATATTTACTAGTAAGGCCCATATTATTTTTGGAAAGAGAGCTATAATTTATAACTGCGTCTTAAATAATGGTAACATCGAATGTCAGGAAACTATTGGTAGAGATTTTGACAGTAGAGAAAATATATATAAATTTACTAGTAGTGATGTTGTAATAAATGATAACTTATTTGATGATGAATTTAATGGTATTATTTATGATATAGAAAAAAGTTATTATGAAAAAAATAAACAAAAAAGACTTAAAATATAGTCTTTTTTTTTATTTTATTATATAATTTAAAAAGGTGATTATAAATGTTTGAAAATTTAGGAGATAGATTACAAAACGCTATTAATAAAATAAAAGGTTATGGAAAAATAACAGAAGAAAATATTAGTGAAGTTACAAGAGAAATAAGACTTGCTTTATTAGAAGCTGATGTTAATTATAAAGTTGTAAAAGAATTTATAAATAATGTTAAAGAAAAAGCATTAGGTGAAGAAGTACAAAAAAGTTTAAAACCTAGTGAATTATTTGTTAAGATTGTTAAAGATGAATTAGTTGACTTATTAGGTGGTAATTCTGAACAAATTAATACTACAGGTAATCCTGCTATATTAATGCTTGTGGGATTGCAAGGTAGTGGTAAGACTACTACTATAGCAAAACTAGCCAATTTTTTAAGAAAAAAACATAATAAAAAACCATTACTTGTAGCATGTGATGTATATAGACCTGCCGCAATCGATCAATTAAAACAACTTGGTAGGGAGCTTAATATTGAAGTATATTCAGAAGGAAAAGGGGATCCTCTAAAAATCGCAAGTAACGCAGTTAATTACGCTAAAGAAAATGGATTTAATTATGTTTTAGTAGATACTGCAGGTAGATTACATATTGATGAATCTTTAATGCAAGAACTTGAAAATATTGCAAATAGTATTAATCCTCAGGAAACAATTTTAGTAATTGATAGTATGATGGGTCAAGACGCTATAAATGTAATTGAAGGTTTTAATTCAAAATTGAAATTAACAGGAGCAATTTTAACAAAATTGGATGGTGATACTAGAGGTGGAGTTGCCTTATCGGTAAGACATTTGACTAATGTTCCAATTAAATTTATTGGTATTAGTGAAAAAATGGACGGTTTAGAAGAATTCCATCCTAATAGAATGGCTACTCGTATTCTTGGTATGGGCGATTTAATGACTATGATTGAAAAAGCTGAAGCTGTTATTGATCAAGATGAAGTTATGAATGCTGCTAAAAAAATGCAAAAGGGAAATTTTGATTTAGAAGATTTCTTAAGTCAATTAAAACAAATAAAAAAAATGGGTCCACTTGAAAATCTAATAAAATTAATTCCAGGCGCTAAAAAAATGGGATTAAATAATGTTCAAATTAATCCTAAGGATATGGCACATTTAGAAGCAATAATTTTATCTATGACACCTAAGGAAAGAAAACACCCTGAAATAATTAAAGCAAGTAGAAAAATTAGAATTGCTAAGGGGTCTGGTAGAAGTGTTGAAGAAGTAAATAGACTTTTAAAACAATTTGAACAAATGAAATCTATGATGAAACAATTTAAAAATGGTAATTTTAAAATGCCATTTTAGAAGACAAAAAGATTAAATGATATTTTCATTTAATTTTTTTTTATTATTTAAAACATTTGCGTTATCTAAAGTATTTTTTCTATACTTTTTATTATGTAATTTTTACAATAAATAAATTTAACAAGGCAAATACCATATTCAAAAAAATCCAATCATCATATCATAAAGTAGATAAGGGGGAATATGTTCATGTTATTTAATAAAAAATGTTGTGGACCAATGCAACAATTTGGTTGTGCGCCAATAATGCCACAAGAAAACTGTTGTGACGGAGGTAATTTTGCTCAAGGAGCAATGCCACAATCAGATAGATGTTGTCAAAATATGAATCAAACAAGAGAGCAATGTATAGTAGAACCAACTATTAATAAGTGTATCGAAAAAGAATTTTATCATGAAGTACCACATGTATGTCCAATACATACACACGTAATAAATCGTCATATATATAATCATAGTTATACACCACAATATACTTGTTCAGAAGAAAACCAAGTTTGCAATATTGACAACGGACCATGTTGTAAATTTGTTTAAAGAATAGTTTATCTATTCTTTTTTTTGTTAAAATTTGGTGATATAAAAATCACATTGGTAATTCTACTAAAAATATAAAAAATTTTTGAATTTATTGTATTGGAAATTTCAAAAATTCTTACTAATGATTAAAAAAACTAACAGATTACTTTTTTACTATTGATAAAAATATTGATATTTATTATAAAATCAAGAACATTTTTATTATGAAATAGGAAAATAAAAAATTCATTAAAATTATGATATAATTGTAATAGGTGATACTTATGAATATAGAAAAAATAAAAAATGAGTTAATAAATCAAAAAAAATCAAAATTTAAGGGTAATATATATCATTATTCACAAGTTAATTTTTCTTATAATTCAAATAAAATAGAAGGTAGTAGATTAACTAGTGATCAAACAGAAGCAATATTTGACACATCATCTTTTATTCCTAAAAGTGAGACTCTAATTAAATTAGATGATTTAATTGAATCAAAAAATCATTTTAAATTATTTGATTATATGTTAGATAATGTAGATAAGTCTCTAACTAAAGAAATGATAATTGAAATGAATAAAATTTTAAAAAGAAATACTAGTGATGAAGAAAATCCTAGATATAATGTTGGGGGATTTAAAATTATTCCAAATATAATAGGTTTAGTTAATGTAATAAGTACAACCTCACCTGAAAAAGTAGAAGAGGAAATAGAAAAATTACTAAATGAATATAATTCTAAAGGAAATATTACATTAGAGGACATAGTTGATTTTCATTATAAATTTG
>CAKOYE010000019.1 GCA_934130485.1 uncultured Bacilli bacterium | reverse complement strand
TTTTTTTCACTTTTTGAATTTTATGCTCTAAACTTCCATCAAGATAACTATCAAAAACTTCTTCATCACACTTCAAATAATTTTCTAACTCTTTTAAATTAATTGGATCAGCTTTCAATACAAAGTTTTTTCTGATTGAAAAATTTTGATATTTACTATTATCATCAGAATATTTTATATATGAACTTTTCCAATCACTACTTTCTTTTTCTATATCAACAATTGGAAAAACTTTTCCAGTTCTAATTTCCTCAACATGATTATAATCTTTTTCAACAGCATAAATATATTTATCAAATTTAAATACATCATTAAACGTTCCATCAACTAAATAGTATGGTCTAGTATCTGATGTAAAATTATATAATCGTATTTTATATATGTTTTTACTTTTTTTTCTATTTTCCTTTTCTTTCATAACTCTCTGTTTTTCACGATCATTAACATATTCTAAAGTATCCATATACCAACTATCAAAAATAATATTTTCCATTTTCTTTTCCATTTTATCCCCCTCTTTGTGCGCTTTATAATATCACAAGACTAAGAATTTGTCAATATAAATTATTTTTTTTGAGTTTCGGTTATAAATTATTAACAAAAAAAATCAAATATTAATTTGATTCTTAAAAAAATTTATCTATATCCTTAGGCACCTTGTCGTTTACAACTGCTTCGATAATTTTATTTTCTTTTTCTTTTGAAACTTCCTTACCTGTTAATTGACCCAATTCTTGAATAACCTCTCTTAAAGTTGCCTCATTTTTTAAATCATTTTGTTGTAATTTTTTTGCTAATTCTAAAATAGTATCCTTACCTACATTAGTTTTCTTTTCTATTTTGTTAAAAAATTTATCAGAAAAATTAAACATATACTTTCCTCCTAAGTTAGTATATGTTTTTTTAGTATTTTGGTTAATATTATAATTCTTGTTCGCCTTTATTTTTAAAGTTTATAACTATTGGAGTTCCTTCAAAATCAAACGACTCACGAATTTTATTTTCTAAATATCGTTCATAAGAAAAATGTACTAATCCCTTATTATTAACTTGAATATTGAATGTTGGAGGACAAGTATTTACTTGCGTTGAAAAATATATTTTTAATCGTTTCCCTTTATATGATGGTGGCAAATTTAAAGCATACGCATCATTTATTACATCATTTAAAGTGCTTGTCTTAATTTCTTTTTTACTATTATTAAATACCTTTATAACTTCGGGCATCAATGTATGAATTCTTCTTTTTGTAAGTGCTGATAAAAATACAATTGGAGCATAAGGAATAAACTGAAAATTTGCTCTAATATCTTTAATAAATTTTTTCATATTTTCATCTTTATCATCTATTAAGTCCCATTTATTGACCGCAATTATAATAGCCTTTCCGGCATCTAAAGCATATGACGCTATATGTTTATCATGTTCAATTATTCCTTCTTCTGCATTTATAACAAGTACACATACATCACTTCTATCTATAGCTTTTAAACTTCTAAGTAAACTATATTTTTCTATTCTTTCATAGACTTTACCCTTTTTTCTCATACCGGCAGTATCAATTACAACAAAATCTTCACCATGATAAGTAAATACGGTATCAATTGCGTCTCTAGTGGTACCTGCCTCATTACTTACAATTACTCTTTCCTCATTTAAAATAGCGTTTACTAAACTACTTTTTCCTACATTTGGTCTTCCTATAATCGAAAATTTAATCATTTCTTTAGAATATTCATCATCTACTATTTCATTAAAATTTTCAGTTATTTTATCTAATAAATCAAAAATACCACTATTTTGTTCTCCACTTATATTAACATAAGTATCAAATCCTAATTCATAGAAATCATACTGATGTTCCAAAAACAATTTACTATCAGTTTTATTTATAGCAACAATAATTCTTTTTTTAGATTTTAATAACATATCTCTAACAACTAAGTCATTAGTTGTTATTCCTTCTTTTCCATCAACAACAAAAACAATTGTATCAGCTTCATCTATTGCAAGTTCAACTTGTACCTTTATTTCATCATTAAATACTTCTTTACTAATATCTACTCCACCAGTATCAATTAAATGGAATTTATAATTTTCAAATTCTACACTACCATATACTCTATCTCTAGTTACTCCTGGTGTGTCTTCAATTATTGATATTTTTTTTCCTACTAAACAGTTAAAAAGAGTAGATTTTCCTACATTTGGTCTTCCAACTAAAGCTACTACAGGTTTCTTCATATAATACCTCCTCAAATTAAAATAACTTAATTTAATAAGCTATTTGTTACAAAATAATAAATTATGTGATTTTATAATTTTGTCCATATCATAACATATTTCTTTAGAATATTCTAGTAAATTTCCTAATTTAATATCATCTATTTTGTTATTTAATTTAATATATAATTCATTATTATATTTATATAGTGAATAATTACAATTCGTTAAATAATCCTTTATTTCAAAATAATCGTCTATTTTAAATAAAAAGATAGAATTATTATGAATAGAAACTTGAGTATCTATTTGATCAGAAAAATAATCATAATATTCTATATCCTCTTTTTTTAAATTGACAATTACTCCATAATTATTGTCTATGTAAACGTCGATATTATAAAATCCATTTAATTTTATATTATATATTTTTTTTATTTTTGCAAGTAAATCATTCATATATTCTTCCAAGGAATCTAAATTTAAAAAATCGCATTTAGATGCATAATAGCGATTTAAATAAATAGTAATTTCATCATTACTAGTATTTATTTTCATATTATCACCTAAATTATTGTATGACTAATTATTTAAAATGCGATTACATTGTTCTTTCGATTTTTTCGCCTATTTCATCTCTACCTAATTTCGTAACATTTGAAAACATTACAAAATCATCACCAACAACTAATTCCAAATCTTCTAATAATTGTGCTCTTTGCTTTTGTTGTAAAGTTATACCAACCTTATCAGTTTTAGTAGCAACAATAGTTACCGGTATTTTATAATGTTTTAAAAAATTATACATCATAACATCATCACTACTTAATTTATTACGAAAATCTATTAACATAAAAACTTGTTTCAAGTTTGGTCTATTTACTAAATAATCCTCCATCATTAAACCAAATTTTTTTTGTTTTTGTTTACTTAAATTAGCATAACCATATCCAGGTGCATCAACCAAATAAAAACTATTATTAACTAAATAAAAATTAATAGTTTGTGTTTTACCAGGATTTGAAGAAGTTCTAGCATAATTTTTACGACTAATCATTGTATTAATAAAACTACTTTTCCCTACATTAGATCTTCCAACTAATAAATATTCTGGTAAATTATCTGTTGGATACTGGCTTCTTCTAACCGCACTTATAACTAAATTAACACTCGTGATTTTCATATATTTCACCTTTTCTTCAATCAAAATACATATTAATTATACATTAAAGAATAATAATAGTCAAATTATGTCTATTTTAGTGATAGCTTATATATTGTGAAGTATTTTTATATATTATTTAAAAATTCATGTAAATTAGAAGCAACATTTTCTGGTACAATTTTAGATAATTCTTCTATACTTGCTTCTTTCATTAATGTTAAGTTATGGTATTTTTTTAACAATTCTCTCTTTCTTTTTTCACCAATACCTTCAATATTATCTAAAATACTTGATAGACTACCTTTGCTTCTTATTTGTTTATGATAACTAATCGTGAAATTATGAACTTCATCTTGCATTCTTTCTAAGTAATAAAATAAATTACTTTTTTTATCTATTTTTAATTCTTCTATTGGGTCAAAAGCAAGTAAGGCTTCAGTTGTATGGTGGTTATCTTTTTTTAATCCTACAACCATTATATCTAATCCTAGTGAATTAATAACACCTCTAGCTACATTAATTTGACCTATTCCTCCATCCACTATTATTAAATCAGGTTTTACTAAATTATCCTTTAAAACTCTAAAGTATCTTCTATAAATAACCTCATTCATCGTTCCATAATCATCATTTTTATCTACACTTATTTTAAATTTTCGATAATCATTTTTGCTAGGCTTACCAGATACATATACAACCATTCCTGATACATTAAAAGTTCCAAATAAATGTGCATTATCAAAAAGTTCTATTCTATCAAGTTTATCTAATTTCAATAAAGTTCTTAATTCTTCATTCGCACCTATTGTTTTTTCTTCGTCTTTTTTTATAAGTTCAAATTTTTCTTTTAATAAAATTTCTGCATTATTATTAGCCATTTCTACTAATTTATTTTTAACACCTTTAATAGGTTTTATTATTTTAACTCCTAAATAACTAGATAATAAACTATCATCTACAATACTTGGAACTATTATTTCTTTAGGCAATATTACACCTTTATCATAAAATGATGAAATATAATGATTAAGTTCTTGATCAACTTCATCAACAAGTGGGAAAATTTTAGAATGTTTCTCAACTATTTTACCACCCCTTATAAAAAACACCTGAATAGATAAATATCCTTTATCTACAAAATATCCAAAAATATCTGTATTTATATCTTCCTTTATTTCTACTTTCTGTTTAGTTAAAACTATTTTTATATAATCAAGCATTTCTTTTAATTCTTTTGCTTTTTCATAATTCATATTTTCACTTTGAATATACATTTCTTCTTCTATTTTTTTTGTTATAAAACTGTGATCTCCATTTAAAAAATGTACAATTTCTTTTTTCATTTGTTCTACTGCATTTTTATCAAAATTTTTAGTACAGTAACCTAAACATTCATGTATATGATAATAAAGACATGGTTTTTTCTCAAATATGTTACATTTTCTTAAAGGATACATTCTATTTAATAAATTTACAGTATTTCTTGCCGCAGTTACATTTGGATATGGCCCATATAAATTAGTATTTTTTTTCCTTTTTCTATTTATATTTCTAACTATAGTAAGTTTTGGAACATCCTCATTTAAAAATTCAATATAGGGATAACTTTTATCATCTCTAAGTAAAATATTGTATTTAGGATCATATTTTTTTATTAAATTATTTTCAAGTATTAAAGACTCAATTTCTGATTCAACAACAATATATTCAAAAGTGTCTATTTCACTAACTAATTTTGCTGTTTTACCTGTATGTGTTCCTCTAAAATATGAACTTAGTCTATTTTTTAACTTTTTTGCTTTACCTACATAAATTATAATTCCATCTTTATTTTTCATTTGATAGCACCCAGGTTTATTAGGTACTAAGCTTAATTTTTGTTTAATTTTTTTCATTGTTAAATCATCCATAGAAATCACCAACTATATTATACCAAAAATTGAAAAAATATTCTAAATACTATATAATTATTTTGGTGATAAAATGAAATCTATAAACAAAAATGTTGTAAATGAAATTATTATTAATAAATCTAGGTTTATAACTAAATTAATTAAAATTAATAATGAAGATGAGGTAAAGATAAAATTAGATTATATAAAAAAAGAATATAAAGACGCAACTCATTATTGTTATGCATATATAACGGGTAATACAAAAAGATTTAATGATGATGGTGAACCTGGTGGTACTGCTGGTATGCCTATTTTAAATGTACTAGAAAACAATAATTTAACTAATATTCTATGTGTCGTTATTAGATATTTTGGAGGAATTAAATTAGGTGCTGGTGGACTTGTTAGAGCATATACAAAAGCAGTTACTGAAGCCTTAAATAATACAAAAATAATAAATTTAACTGATGGATTTAGTGTAAAATTAGAATTCGATTATAATAAAATTAAGATAATTGATAATATTTTAAAAGATATAAAAATTAATTATAAAGAATATGACGAAAATATTATTTATGAATTTTTAATTGGAAAAGATAAATTCAATGAAATAAAAAAAGAGTTAGAAAATAACTCAATAAAATTAAATATAGAAAAAGAATTACTTGTTGAATTATAAAGATTTCATTTTTCAATATAATTATTTCCGTCATTAAAATATTGTTTATTATATTAAATACAATTTAATAAAATTAATTATTTTGGGAACAAAGATTATAACCCCTGAAATTGCTGCAGTAATCGCAAATACAAAAACTGCGGCAGATGCTGTATCTTTTGCAATTTTAGCTAATGGATGAATTTTTGGACAAGTTAGGTCAACAACCGCTTCTATAGAAGTATTAATAAGTTCAGTAGCAATTACAAGTCCACATAAGATTATACATATTATCCACTCTATTTTAGAAATTCTTAAAATTAAACCAAATATTATTACAAAGCAAAGCATAGTTATATGAACAAACATACTTTGTTCATATTTATAAGCGTATTTTAAACCATCAATTGAATAACCAAAACTCTTAAAAAATCTTTTTAAGCCTCTTTTTTTTTGCTCAGCGCGTGATTCCGAATCCATTTAAAATTTCCTCCTGTTTAGAAAACATTACTTTTTCATCTTCTTTTGTCATGTGATCATAACCTAATAAATGAAAGAAACCATGTATCATCAAAAAGCAGATTTCTCTTAAATTACTATGGCCATATTCTAAGGCTTGTTCATACACTTTGTCAATCGAAATATAAATATCTCCTAAAACCCTAACATCACTTTCAATCTCTTCTTCGCTATCTTCAAGCGCAAAACTAATTACATCAGTTGGTCTATCAATTTTACGATATTCACGATTTAACGCATGAATATATTCATTATCGACAATAATTACATTAAAAATGACATTTTCTAAATTTTCATGCTTTATAGCATAATCAATTAATTTTTTCATTGTATCTATATATTCAATATCTTTTCCTGTTTCATTTATAATTTCTACATTACTCATAAAATACCACCTATACTTATAAAATTAAACAAATATAAAACTATTAAAATTATTATTATTATAGCACATATATTTAAAAAAACTGGACCTTTAAAGAAATTTGGTAATAAATTCTTTATTTTATTCAAATAAACAAACATATAAAAACCTAACATACCACCAATTATATTAAGTAAAATATCATCTATATCAAATACTCTTCCGATTAACATTTGCGTTATTTCTATTGAAAATGACGTTATTAAACATAATATAAAGCTCACATACCATTTTTCACTTCTTATATAGTAACCCACAAAAAATCCATAAGGGGCAAACATAATCATATTTCCTAATATATTTTTTATAAATAAACGACTTCCTACTTCATACCTCATAATTTCCTTAAATGGAATAAAATTAGAAGTACTCCAATCGACATCCTGAAAAGTTACAACATAGAATAAAAACATAATATAAAGTATAAATCCTAGCATAAGTAATTCTCTATATAAAACAAATTTAACTTTATTATGAATTAAATAAGCTATTCTTAAAGAAGATACTATTATTGTAAAAAGAAATAATGTTGGCCAAACATTAGAAAAAAGTTCAATAATTGTTTTCTGTAGCACAACACCACTCCTATTCTTGAATATTCGTATCCTCAATTATCTTATAATCTGTTATATCTTCATAGACTGAGAAAAACATTTCAAGAACTATTTTACTCTCTTTTATCTCAACTTTCAAATTTTTTGATGAAATTATATATTCTTTGTCATTTAATTTACTTTCCATAGAACTTATACTTTTATTTTTAGCCATCTCTATTGCTTCATCTATCGTATATATTTTATCTGTTTTTTTTACCTCTCTTTGTGTTTCAAGAGATAATTTTATTGGTAAAAATAAATGTTTTACTATGTTTTTTTCATCTATTTCTTTATTTTCAAATTTATTAAAATTAAATAATTCAAATTTTTTATTCAAAAAACTCAACGTTAAAACTTTATTTGTATTTGATGTATAATTTTCTTCGTAATAAACAAATGGCATTTCAACCTCACTTTTATACCAAACCTCACCATATACTTTACCATTTGCTCTAACAACACTTTTTAAAGCTTCATTTAAGTAAATACTACCAGATACAATAACATCTCCAGCTTTAACATAATCATTAACATTTTTTACAACAACACCATTTTCCGCAATTATAGTTTTTATTATTGCTGATTTTTTAGCAACAATATTTCTATTTTGCGTTTCAACATCGCTGTTTGGAATCTTTCTTTCTTCAACTCTAACTATATATTTAGTACCAACTCTCTCTATTTCTATCCATTCTAATTTATCTTTATACTTTTCTAGAATTTCTTTTTTTATTTTCTCTATTTCATTAAAACTTTTAACGAATTTTTTTTCAGTAATACCATATTTTTTTAGTTCACTAATTAATAATTCCTGAATTTCTTTTTTATTGTGAACTACCTCTACATCAAATATTACATTTGTTAATAATAAAATAAATAAGAATCCGATAAACATGAAAAATAATAATATCTTGTTTTTAATTAATATTTTTCTAATTTTTATTAAACCATAACTATTTACTTCATTTAATTCATATATAGATTTTATTTTTTCTATTTTTTCTAAATCACTTTTAAAAACTCTAATTTCAATTTCCTTATAATTTATATATTTAATGTTTAAAATATCAATATTTTGTTTTACTAACTTATTAATAAAACGATTTACATTTTTACCTTTAATATTTAAAACTATAGAACTTCTTAAATTAAATAAAAAAGAATTCTTCATTTAATCACCTTAATTCTATTTTTTTTATTACTCCGGATATTAAAATTTCATTATTTAACATTTTTTTTAAAGCTAATTTTTCTCCAGTTATTAACACATTTTTATCGGGACCATTAACTAATATTTTAGTATTTTCTATTGTACCTAGACTAGTATAATTAATAATATTTATTTTATCGTTATAAATATTTATAACAAATTCATTATTAATCATATATTCCCTTATATTATTAAATAAACTCATAAACCCACCTACTATAATTTTATTTAAGAAAAAAAATATTATGAAAACAAAAAATCAAGTAAATTACTTGATTTTCTTAAAAGGAGAATATTACCTACATAGATACTTTTTTAGTTCCAATTAAACTAGATTAAGTACACTAGGTCTATATCTAAATACATATTGGTAACACATATGTATCTAAAATTATTATGATTAATTAATTTTCATCCATACTAGAAATTTTTAACATTTCATAAGAACTACTATTTATTGCAATTCCAAGTACTAATATATATGATAAGAAATAAATGTACATCATTAAAATAATTATATTTGATAAACTGCCATAAAATATATCATATTTAGAAAAATGCGTAACATAATATGAATAAATAGCAGTTGTTAAAATCCAACCTAATGTTGTAAATATTGCTCCCTTATTTACATATCTACTTGGAATATTATAATCAGGCGCAATAGTATATAAAAGTTTAATACTAAAAAATATTATAAAGAACGCTATTGGCCATTTTAGATAAACAAACATTGAATAAGCAAATGATGATAGATTTTTTAAAATACCTATTTCAAAAATTGCCTTTACAATTATGTTTCCAAATGCTAAAACAACAATTATAAATATAAATAGTAATACTAATAGTATGGTTAAAATTAATGCTTTAATACGTCTATTTAAATAACTTCCTTGTTCAAAATTATAAAGTGTATTAGAAGTTACAATTATTGAATGTGGTCCATTAGACGCTAATATAAATGCTGTTATTGTAAAAAATCCAACATTAAAATCTATTCCTTTACCACTTATAAATGTAGTAATAATATCAGATATTTGTCGTGGTAAATTCTCATTCATAAATTCAACAATAGAATCCAATGAAAGAGAAAAAGTGGATGCAATTAAACCAATTAAAATTATAATAGGAAATACGGATAATACTAAAAAGAAAGCAAGATTTCCAGGTAGAATTAACATTTCTGGTTTTCTAATAATATGATATAACTTTGTTAATATATTTTTTATTCTTTGTTTCATCTAAATGCTCCTTTTAAAAGAAAGCAAATATTAATTATTCGCTTCCTCTTTATTATTTCTCATTTCTATTGTTGCTTCATTAATCGCATCATCAATAGTTTTTATCGCGTCATTAATCATACTATAACCTAATGCAACACCAAATCCATGAGCTAATTCTTTAAACTCTTTATTTAATTTTCTTATATATGAAATTATTTGTTTTTCATCATACCCAACTAAATAAATTAAAAATTCATTTCCATTAGTTCTTATAATTTCAGAATTTGCTATTTGATTTTTTATAAGTATATTAGCAGCTTCCTTAATTAAATTGTCACCCTCATTATGTCCATAATTATCATTTATATATGCGACATTATTTAAATCAGCAATAATTATAGTTTGTGGATATACTTCACTACTATCCCAAGCTTCAATATTATCATTTAAATAATTCCTATTTTTAAGCGATGTAAGCATATCTATATATTTCAACTTATCATCTTTACTCAAATTATTAAATGCACCTTTCTTCTTAGAAAAAATCTTAATTAAAATTAAAGAAGCAATAATTAAAATTAAAATAAATGCAATTAGAACTACTATACGATAATTAAATTTACTAACATTATCAATAGATATAGAATTATATTTTACATTAACTATTTCTTTATCATTTAAAAATGACAAATAAAAATCAAATAAATTATAGAAAATTTCATTATCAGATATATCACGAATTAGATAGTTATAATCATCACTTAAATTAGCAAAATATTTTAAATCAAAATCACTAAAATATGTTTCTAAATAAAATTTATATGTTAAATAATCAATAACAATTACATCTGATTTTTCCACATTTTGCATCATTTGTTCAATATTTTTAAAATTTTGAACTTCAAATCCCTGAGTAGATAAATATGCACTAATTTTTGTATTATCAATAACCTTTATGTTTTTATTTAATAATGAATTTACCGAATTAATCACAAGATTATTATTTTTATTTGCTATAACAACATAATTTTCATCATAATTTGAAATAGTACTAAAAGTATCAATTGAATAATCTTTATTTGAAATATTGTTAAACATAAAATCAATATCATTTTGATTAAATGCATTAATTAAATCGGTATATGAATTATATTTTTGATAAGATATCTCTACATCTGAAAAATCTTCAAAATCTTTAATTATTTGATAATTTATACCACTATTTTCTATATCAAATGGTGCATTATCAACAAATCCATAAATATATCTTTTACTTCTAAACTGAACTTTTTGTTTTTCATCAATATTACTAGCATTAAAATAAAAATTTAATAAATAATCATCATATTTTTTATCAAAATTTTCCTCTGACCATTTTTTATAATACTTAATTAAAATATCATTTAAACGATCGTTATCACCTAATGTTAAAACATATTTTTTTGATAATTCTGTTATATTATAACTTATATTATAATCTGTGTAATCTAATATTTCATCTAAATATATATTTTTAGGTATAATAATAGCGTCAACAACTGGAACAACATTATTTTTAGGATCGTTTTTTATCGCATCAAATAATCCGCTAACTTTTTCGCAAGTTTTAAAGGTAACATTAGAATCTTTTAAATAATATGCGACATTCGAAAGTTCTGAATCTAATGCGCCTATAACTAAACTATTTATTTGACTTAAATTCTCATATCTAGCACCATTATTCGATAAAATAACGTAATTATCCTCATAAATAAGTATATCGTTGTCACCTAGAGAATCTACTATATTAAACCCATATTCAGAATTTGACTTAGAACCTAATTTTATAGATGTACGATTAAATTCAAGACCTGTTACCTCTTCTATATTATCAAGGAAATCTAGAAAAATTCCTTTCCCTTCATAACTAAAAACTGGAATATCTGTTACAATTGAAAAATCAAATCTTTTATTTTTATTACTTTCAATCCACTGTTTTTCTAATATATTAAGAGTGGTTGTTTTATCCTCTTTTGTAAGCAACAAATAAGCGGATAAGCCTATTATAATAACTACTACTGTTGCTACAATACCTATTAATAATTTTCTTTTCTTCATTCTTTTCACCTAACTTTAATACGTAAAACCAGTTTTAGTTTTATGTTTATAACCAATTATTGGATAATTTTGATTTTCTTCATCTTCATTTATAATCATAATTTGAATATCATAAAAACTTTTTGTATCATCAGACAAATTTTCTAATATTTTATCCGCAATACTTTTTGACGCAATAACATCTACATCCGACCTAACCTTTAAAATAAAATCTAATCTTTTACCAACAAGATTATTCTCAATACTTATAACTTGTTCGTTACTTTCAACTTCATCTTTTATTTTAGTCATATCCAAATCACTTATTTGATGATTTTCAATTCCTTCAAGTCTATTTCCAAAATTATCCCCTTTACTTGAAAAAAATAAATTTTTTGCAACTATAATTCCAGTAATTAAAACAGCTAAAATAATTGCTAAAGCTATCACAAAAAAACAATGTTTTTTTACAAATTCTACAAATTTCATATATTCACCTCAGTAACAATAATTATACTATAAATAATTATATTTTTCAAATTTTTGATTATCTTTACAATAAATATTGTATAGTATATGTAAAGAAAATAACAACCTTTTTTTCAGAAGTTGTTATTATATATTATTCTTTAATTTCTAATTCTTTTCCTGAACCTTCAAGTTTTTTTAAAACTTCACGTGTTACTTGAATAGCTTTTTCTCTTACTGCAACTGCAGCATCTTCCAAAACTGGTGTACCTTTTTCTATAGCATAGTCTACTAACTCTTGTGCCATATTTTTTATATCATTTGCTTTTTTCTTAGCAATTTTCAAAACTTTTTCTTTATCCAAATCTTCAAGTTCTGTTTTAATTTCAAATATTTTTGCTTCAATATTTTCTTTAACTTCTTTAGCATCAATATTTTTTAACTTTTCTAGTAATTCGTCAATTTTAATTTTTAACTCTGTTCTTGTTTCACTACCTTTTTTAGGAGCAAACAAAACTCCTAAAGTAGCTCCTATTCCTGCACCCAAAATAAATTTACCTAATCCACTTTTTTTCTTTCCTTCTTTATTCTTCATTATTATCGTCTCCTTTTTTCTTTTTTCTTTTAAAAAAATTCCTAATACCATTTGCTATAAAACTAACAACCTTATCATTTAAACTTGATAAACTATCTGTAAGATTATCAATTATCATAAAAGCACCATTTAACTTGTCAACTTTTGTATTAACATCAGTAACAACTTGATCAATCTTTTTTAATGTATTAATCATTTTAATAGCTAAAATAATCAATACTACTAATAATATAATCGCAAGTATAAATATTATGACAGGAAAAATATCATACATTGTATCCATTATTTATCTTCACCTTTCTCATACATTGAATCAATTAAATTAAATAAATCACTTTGAGTCAAATCTTCATCTTCATCTTTAGTTTCTTCATTTTCTTTATTATTATTCATAATATAATCTTCTAACATATTATCATCTTTGTCAAAGTCAGAATCATTAAGTAAATCATCTAATGAAGATCTTTTTTCTTCTGGTTTATTATCAATATTTTTTAATGTTTCATTCATTGAACTTTCCAAATTATTTAAAGTATCATCCAAATCGAAATCATCAGTTGATGTTTTATGTTTTGCTTTATAATCTTCAACAGGAGTATTTAAAAATTCATCAACACTATTATATTCATCATTTTCTACCAAATCAGTTAATAAATTATGTTTACTTTCTTCTTTTTCCTCTTTTTCGCTATCAGATTCCATAAAGATCGATGACTTTGCAAATAAAGATGTTTCTAAATCATCCTCTAACGTTCCATAAGCTTTCTTTCTTACTTCATCTATTGTTAAAGGTTTATTTGGATCTCTAAATTCAGAACGTGCAACCTTCTTAGATGATATATCATCTTTACGATAATTTTTATCCAAAACTCCATAAATAGGCGAAATAATTGGTGTAGGTTTAAATACTTTTGTTTCTTCTTTTTTTTCTATTTTTGTACCATAAACTTCCTTTTTTATAGGTTCTTTTTTCGGTTGTTCAATTTTTTTTGGTTTTTCCTCAATTTTTTCAAAATCCTTATCATCAAAGTAAACTGGAAATACAAATTTTTCCTCTCTTTTTAAAGGTTTATTTTCCTCTAAAACAGGTTGGACAATTTTTTCCTCATGTTTTATTACTGTTTCTTCTCTTTCATACTTAGGTATAACAACATCGTCATTTATAATTGGAGTAGTTCTTGATAAACTAGTTCTTGAAACTGGCTCATCTATACTATAATCTGAACGTCTTTTTAAATTATCTTCAACTTTAATTTGTTTAACCACTTGAGTTTGTTCTTCTTCATCTTCAACTTCTTCTGTAAACATATTTTTAAATTTATCAATTAAACCCATTTAAATCACCTTATTCCTTATTTTCACTATAGTCATTTTTTTCATATTCTAAATTATCATTGACATCCTTTTTAGATGCAAATATATCATAGCGTTCTTCCTTATTTTTAAAATACTCATCATTAAGCATTAATTTAATAACATTTTTATTAAATTTTATTGTGGATAAAATATATGTTGAATTTAATACAACATCATTTATATCCTCTTCATAGACTAATGCTTCTATTTTCGCATAATTATACATATATTCTATCAAATAGCGATCATTAACCTTATTAATTTCTAGATATCCTACTTTATCATTAATATTTATATATCTTGAATAATAAGCATCCTTATTTTCCTCATAATTAAAATCAATTTTATTATAATAACTTATAACATCAATATACAAATAATAATAATATCCATCAGAATATAATTTATCATTTAACTCCGTAGTATCAATATAATTCATACCACGTGGTACATAGTACTTATATCCTTTTCCAACACGATTATAAAGTTTATTATTTTTTGACAATACCACATCAATAATATTATCAATACTATCTGTATCAATTCTAACAACTGTACATCCTGTGAATAAAATTAAACAAAATACAATCAAAAAAATTTTTTTCATATTTCACCACTCTTACATTAGTATAACAAAGTTATACAATTAAATAAAGTTTTTAGTAAGAAAATATTCATTTTGTTACTTCTATATAATAAATTACCATACCCTTATTAGAAAATTTTGTTTCATATTCAGTTTCAATATTATCTAATCTATTATCAGAATGCAAATCAAGACTTATATCATTTATTTTATATCCATAATCAGTAAAAGACTTAATAGAATATTCAAACAAATTGCGATTATCTGTTTTCATTATAATTTTATTGGTATTTTTAAATATTAAATCATATTTAGTTAAAAAAACTTCACTTGTTAATCTACGATTTGTATGTCTTTTCTTAGGCCACGGATCTGAAAAGTTTAAATATAAACACGAAATTTCTCTATCAAAGACATTCTCTATATCAAGTGCATCCATTTTTATAAGTTTTAAATTTGGTATATCATACTCTTCTAATTTTTGTACTGCCCTAACCATAACACTATCAAATTTCTCAACACCAATAAAGTTAATACCAGAATTTCTTAGTGAGTTTTCAATAATAAAATCACCTTTACCCATACCAATCTCAATATAAATTGGATTATCATTTTTAAAAATATTTTTATAATTTCCTTTATAAATTTCTGGATTTTTTATAATATATTGTGATTCATCAATTATATTTTGAGCATTTTTTACCTTTCTAAGTCGCATAAAATCACCTACACTTATTTAATTATATCACATATTAATGATAAAAGCATATAATTAATTAGAATAATTAAAGGAGAGTGTAAAGTGAAAAAAGATAGAAATTGTGGAATGAATCCATATCCTGTTTATCAACCATACCCTACTTTGGCAGGTGGAATGATACCACCAATGCCACAAGTGATGGCTCCAGGAAATGTTCAAATGATGCCCCAATATACAACTGGTGAAAGTTCTAACACACTAGATCAACAAATTACTCAAATGCAAAGACAAATAAATAATTTAGAAGCTCGTGTTTCCAAATTAGAAAGTTCGTTAAATACAATTGGTTCAACATCATTTAATTCAAATCAATATACAAATGGTAATTATCATGTAGTATAGAAAAAAAACGTCAATGAACTGCATCCTTAGATCAGACATCAAATGACGTTTTTTTATAATTTTATTTTAATATCAATTTTAAAATACAGAACAAAACATAACTAACTAATAAAACTAATACGCTTAATCTTAATAATTGCATTTTATTTATTTTATACTTTTTAATACTTTTTTTCATACTAAATTATCACCTACTAAATTTATCAATAAGTTCTTTTGCAGTTTCTAAATCACTAAAATGGATTTTATCGTGGTTTATAACTTGATAATTTTCATGACCTTTACCTAATATAAGTAAAATATCATTTTTTTCTAGCATTTTAAAACCTTCTAATATTGCTTCTTTTCTATCATATTTTATTAAATAATTATTCTTTTCTACGCCTGTAATAATATCTTGCATAATTAAATGATTATCTTCTGTTCTAGGATTATCATCAGTGAATATTACAAAATCTGATTTAGATGTTGCTATTTTACCCATAATTGGTCTTTTTGTTTTATCCCTATCTCCACCACAACCAATAATAGTTATAACTTTTCCTTTTTTATATTCTAAAACATTTTCTAAAATATTTAAGACTGCATCTGGAGTATGAGCATAATCAATAATAATGACAGAATCTTTATATCTTAAAGTTTCAAAACGACCGCTTGGAGCTTTTAAAGTAGATGATAAGCTTATGATTTCCTCTAGAGAATATCCCATTTTATTTAAAATAATAAGTAAATTCATATAATTATAAATATTATATTTACCAGGTATATTTAATTTGACATTATATTCCTTATTTTGATAATTAAATGAAAATTCTACCGAATCTATATGCAATGAATATTTTGTTATTTTGTAGTCTGCCAAATCATTTAAACCATATAAAATATTATTATTTTCTTTTAAACAAAAATCTTTATAATACTCATCATCACTATTAATTACAGCAACTTTATCATTACGTAAATTTTTAAATAAAATTAATTTAGCTTGTTCATAATTTTCTAATGTTTTATGAAAATCTAAATGATCTTGGGTTAAATTAGTGAAAGCTGCATAATCAAATTCTACTCCCATAACTCTACCAAGTGACAATGCATGACTACTTACTTCCATCGCAATTGCTTTTACTTCATTTTTAATACAGTAATCAAACATTTCATATAAATCAATCAAATCTGGTGTTGTGTTATCCAAATCTTTTACCTTACCTTCAACATAAAATCCAATTGTACCAATATAAGCAGTTTTAACACCTAACATATTTAAAGCTTGATAAATTAAATAACAACTAGTTGTTTTACCATTAGTACCAGTAATTCCTATAAATTTTATTTTAGATAATTGTTCACTATATTTTTCTTTTAAATATTTAGCTAAATATTCGCGAGTATCTTTTACAAGAATAGTGGGAACACTATATTCTCCATACTCCGCAATAATTTGGCTAGCACCAGCTAAAATAGCTTTTTCTATATAATCATGTCCATCAACATATAATCCTTTTATTGCAACAAATGTATCACCTTTTTGTACTTTTCTAGAATCTACCTGTATCATAAAACTCTCCTATTCATTAAATAAATCTGGTAAATCATTTTCTAATAAAACGTAAGTTTCATTATTTTTTAATTTTTCCATTAAAACAAATGCTTCTTTCACATCATTCAATATAAATATATGTTCCTTAGAATAGTTTTTTGAAATTAATCCCTCATATATTGGTTTTGTTTGATGTTCACCTATTAAAATTACTTCATCACAAACATTAGCTATATATTCTCCAAATTTATAATTCAAATCATATTGATGAGGTCCTAACTCAATCATACCAGGTGTTACGATAATTTTTTTACCTGGCATCATATTTAAAACCTCCAAAGCCATTTTAGAACCAGTTGGATTTGAATTAAAGGCATCATCAATCAAAAACATATCTTTGTATTTTATTAAATTTAATCTATGTTCTGTTGGTACTAAACTTTTTACAGCCATCTGCATTTTTGAAATTGGGACTTTAAGATCATAAGCAACTGCAAGTGCATCCAAAATATTATAAATATTGTGTCGTCCTAATAGTTTAGTTTCAAAATTATATTCCTGAGTATCTCCCTTAAATTTAACTTTAAAACTAGTTCCATTATAGGATAAATTTATTGAACTTGCCATTATATCTGCATCATTATCTATTCCAATCCAAATTACTTTACAATTATTTTTTATTTTATAATTTACTTGTTTTTGATCATCACGATTTAGTATAGCAACTCCATCACTTGGTAACGATTCAATAAGTTCAAATTTGCCCTTTACTATATTTTCTTCACTTTTAAAAGTTTCTAGGTGTGCTACCCCAATAGTAGTAATAATACCATATTTAGGATGAACCAAATCACATAAAATTTTAATATCTTTTAATTTACAAGCTCCCATTTCCGCAATAAAAACATTATCAAATTTATCAAGTCCATTATTAATTGATTTCATAAGTCCATAAGGGGTATTAAAGCTTTTTGGAGTTGGATAAGAATTAAATTCACTACTTAAAATAGTATTTAAAATATTTTTACTACTAGTTTTACCATAACTACCTGTTATACCAATTATATTTAAATTAGGCATATTTTTTAATTTTTTTCTAGCTTTATTTAAATAATAATAATAAACAAACTTTTCAGCTGGAATATTTATTATATTTAATATAAAAGTTATTATAAAAGAAAAATATCCAAATAAAGAAATATATAAATATCCATAAAAATCATTATGATTTTTACAAATAAATATAATCAAAATAGTAAATAAAATAAATAATGTAAAGTATAATCTTTTTACCCTACTTGTTATAACAAACTTTTTCTTTTGTTGTTCTTTTTTTATTAATTTTAATTCAATATAAAAACAAATAAAATAAATTATACCTATAATATATGCAAAATAATTTTTAAACAATAAATTAGTTAATAATAAAATGATAAAAATGATTATGTCATAAGTAATAAATGATTTTCTTAAATTTTTAAAAATCCATTTAATATATCTATTACTTACATTATAAGAATTTTGTTGTAACATATAAATTGATTTACGATATTTTAATATCATATACAATATAAAAGGTACTAGTGAAATTAAAAATTTTGTCATATAATACACCTCTATAATAATTATACAATAAAATTTAAATAAATAAAATAAAAAAGAATGTTTTAATTTATATTAA